>CAMFSB010000133.1 GCA_945982465.1 uncultured Faecalibacterium sp.
CCCCCGACGCTGCAACAACAACCTCGCTGCTTGCTACTCAGCTACTCTGAACGCGCGGACGTGCAGCAAAGTGGCTAAGTGGGAATGTTGTGGTAAGGGCATGGCGATCGGCATCAAGGTCTCCCACTCTCATCGTCGGAGCAATCGTACCTGGAAGCCCAATGTCAAGCGCGTGAAGGCGGTTGTTGACGGTTCTCCCAAGTATATTTACGCATGCTCCCGCTGCCTGCGCTCGGGTAAGGTCACCCGCGCTGTCTAAGGAATGGCAACAGCCCCTCTCACCTCCGTGAGGGGGGTTTTTGTATACGGATCTGCGGAGGAAACGATCATGGCACTGCCTGTTGACCCCATCATGCTGCTGAGCGTGGTGAACTTGAAGCTGCGCGACTACTACCCCACGCTGGACGCGCTGTGTGACGATTTGCAGGAGGATAAAGCCGCCCTGTGCAGCCGGCTGGAAGCCGCCGGTTATACTTACGACGCCGTGCACAACCGTTTTGTGTAAAGGAGGAAGCCCGGATGCAAATTACATATTATAAGGAATACAGCCGTTACATGGGCCGGGAAATGGAGTTCAAGGTATACGGCAGCGGCGGCGTGCCGATGCTGGCTTTGCCCTGCCGCGGCGGCCGCTTTTACGACTGGGAGGACCACGGCATGACCGTGGCCGCGGCCCAGTTTATCGACAGCGGACGGCTGCAGGTGTTCTGTGCCGACAGCGCCGACGGCGAGAGCTTTTTGGCCGGCGGCGACGCCCGTGCCCGGGCCGAAAAAGCCGCGCGCTGGTTTTGCTACCTGACGCTGGAACTGTACCCCCGCATTCTGGAGCTGAACGGCGGCAAGGCTGGGACGGTGGCGGCCGCCGGCACCGACCTGGGCGCCGCCCACGCGCTGCGGCTGTGGCTGCGCCGGCCGGAGCTGTTCTGCGGCGTGATCGCGCTTTCGGGCGAATACGAAGCTGCGCGCTTTTTTGGCCAGGCAGCAGATGACCTGACGCTGCGTTGCGGCTGTGCGGAGTTGGTGCGCAGCGGGGTGTTCCGCGCGCCTGCTGCCCCCCAGACGGCCGCAGGCGAAACGCCGGCCGGCGCGCCAGTCATCCTGTGCGCCGGCCGCGGCCCGTGGGAGGACGCGGCGCTTGCATCGACCCAGGCCATGGCCGGACTTCTGCAAGCCGCCGGCGCAGACGTGCAGCTGGAGGTCTGGGGCGACGATGTGAGCCACGACTGGGCCTGGTGGCAGCGGCAGTTCTCGCTGTTTACGGCGCGCCTGCTGAACGCAGTGCATTGAACGCTCCGCATTTGGGCGGCGGGCTTTTAAAGCTGCCGCGCCATCCATAAAACCTGCCAGATGCAGGGCGCATGAGCGCCCTGCATCTTTTTGTTTATGCAGAACGTGCAAAATGCTGGCGTTTGCCGCCGGTAATTCGTCATTCCGTCTATTGGCTTTTTCGCTTTATCGTGCTAAACTGGTGAAGCGGTAAAGGGAATCCCTGCCGCATCATGGCACAAATGCGAAACAGAGGGAGTTTACAATATGAAATACACTAAGATCGACCGCCGTACCTTTCTGAAAGCCGCCGGCCTGACCGCCGTGGCGGCTTCGGCCTCCGGCCTGCTGGCCGGCTGCGGCAGCGCCAGCAGCAGCACCAGCGACTACGAGTACATCCAGGGCAAGGGCAAGCTGGTCATCGGCATGACCATCTTCAACCCCATGAACTACTACGACGAAAACGGCAAGCTGATCGGCTTTGACACCGAGCTGGCCGAGGCCGTGTGCGCCAAGCTGAACCTGACCCCCGAGTTCCAGGAGATTGAGTGGGACAACAAGATCACCGAGCTGAGCAGCAAAAACATCGACTGCATCTGGAACGGCATGACCGTTACCGAAGAGCTGGGCAAGAGCATTGACTTTTCCACCCCGTACAGCGGCAACATGCAGGTCTGCGTGATCAGCAAGGCCAACGCCGGCACCTATACCAGCATCGACAGCATCAACGCCGCGGGCGTTACGGTCGGTGCGGAGGCCGGCCGCGCCGGTGAAAGCGCCGTTGAGGAGAACTTCCCCAACGCGGAGCTGATCTCCATGACTTCGCAGCGCGACTGCCTGCTGGAGCTGAAAAGCGGCACCATTGATGTGGGCGTGATGGATTTTGTGATGGCCGACGCTGAACTGCAGGACGGCACCAGCTACACCGACCTGCAGATCGTGGACGGCATTGAGCTGTCCAAGGAAGAGTACGCCGTGGGCCTGCGCAAGGGCAGCGACTTTACCGAGGTGCTGAACAAGACGCTGGATGAGTTGGTTGCCGACGGCACGGTAGCCGCGCTGGCGGAAAAATATCCCTCTGTAATGGTAACGCTGGGCTGACCGTTCGATTCTGATACGCCAGGTGCTGCGGCGATCAAAGCTCGCCGCAGCGCTTTTTTGCCCGCCAAAGGAGCCCGCCATGACGTTTATGCATGTTACTCGTTCGATGCTGGAAGGGTTCCGCAATACCTGTTACATCTTCGCTGTTGTACTGATCCTCTCGCTGCCGCTGGGGCTGGTGATCTCGTTTGGCAGCATGTCCCGCTTTAAGCCGCTGCGCGCGGTGACCAAACTGGTGATCTGGGTGATCCGCGGCACGCCGCTGATGCTGCAAGTCATCACGGTGTTTTATGTGCCGGGCTTGGTGTTCGCCACCCCCATGACCAACCGCATGCTGGCCGTGCTGATCGCGTTTGTCATCAACTATTCCATCTATTTTTCCGAGATCTACCGTTCGGGCATCGAATCCATCCCCGCCGGGCAGTACGAGGCCGGCATGGTGCTGGGCATGACCAAAAGCCAGATCTTTTTTCAGGTGGTGCTGCTGCAGGTGGTCAAGCGCATTCTGCCGTCCATGACCAATGAGATCATCACGCTGGTCAAGGACACTTCCCTGGCCCGCGTGATCATGGTGGTAGAGGTCATCAAGGCCGCGCAGGACATCGTGGCCGGCTACGGCATCATCTGGCCGCTGTTCTACACGGCCGTGTTCTATCTGGCTGCAGTGGGCGTGCTGACCGTGCTGTCCAACCTGGCGGAACAGAAGCTGAGCTATTACAGGGGGTGAGCAGGCATGGCGATCTTACAGGTAAAAAGCCTGACCAAAAGCTTTGGGCGCACCGACGTGCTGAACGGCGTGAGCTTTGAGCTGGAAAAGGGCGAGGTTCTCTCCATCATCGGCTCGTCGGGCGGCGGCAAGACCACGCTGCTGCGCTGCCTGAATTTTCTCGAAACGCCCACCGGCGGGCAGATCCTGGTCAACGGCACGCCGGTGTACGACAGCGAACATCCCGTTTCCCAAACCGAGGCGCAGCTGCGCAAAAACCGGCTGCATTTCGGGCTGGTGTTCCAGAGTTTCAACCTGTTCCCGCAGTACACGGTGCTGCGCAATATTACCCTGGCGATGGACCTTTTGGCAAAGGACACTGCCCGCGAAGCCGGCCAGAAGTTTGACAAAGCGGCCGCCCACGCCCGCAACGCGGCCAGGGCGCTGGAGCTTTTGGCCAGGGTGGGCCGGCCCGAAAAGCGAGACAGTTACCCGGGCGAGCTTTCGGGCGGTCAATGCCAGCGCGTGGCCATCGCCCGGGCGCTGGCACTGGAACCGGACATCCTGTGCTTTGACGAGCCCACCAGCGCCCTGGACCCGGAACTGACCGGCGAGGTGCTGAAGGTGATCCGCGAGCTGAAAAACAACCACACCACCATGATCATTGTAACGCACGAGATGGAATTTGCGCACAACGTGTCCGACAAGGTGATCTTTATGGCCGACGGCGTGATCGCCGAGCAGGGCACGCCGGAGCAGGTGTTCGAGCATCCGCAGAGCGCCAAGATGCAGAACTTTCTGGCCAAAAGCCTGGAGACCTTTTGACCCCGGGCCGCCTGCCGCATCATCCAAATCCGCATGATCGCACTAGCAACGCCCCGCCTGGCAGCAGGCGGGGCGTTTGTGGTATCAAAGGGCAATTTCCTTGCGCGAAAACATGCAGAACCATACGGTATAAAAGCCCCGGCGAGGCGGCAGGGCGAAAGCGGTCGCGCGGAACGACGAGTCCGCCGGGTGCCAGGGCCCGCATTTCACGGTTCAGCCCGCCGGCCCTGCACCGAGCAAAAGCCAGGCGGTAACGCACGCGCCTCCGCCCGTGCCGTTGCCGATGGTCAGGCTGCCGCCATGCTGTTCGCACAGCAGCCGGCACATGTACAGCCCCAGACCGAAGTGGCCAGCCCGGTCCTCCGCTTCGGAAAAATACGGCTGCGCGGCCCGGCGCAGGGCGTTTGGCGTAAAGCCCGGCCCGTCGTCGGCCACAGTGAGGATCAGCATCTCCCCTGCCGGCTGCCGCTGTGCTGCCAGCGTCACCGTCACCTGCCCGGCCGCGTACCGCGCCGCGTTTGCCAGCAGATTATCGGCGATCTGGGAAAAAAACTCCGTGTCCAGGCACAGCTTTCCCGGCGCAAGGGCAGCGGAAAACTGCAGCCGGCAGCCCGCCCCGGCGCACACCATGCCGGCAGTGCGGCGCAGGCTGTCGGCCAGCTGCTGCGTCGGCTCCATCCGCAGGGCCGGGGCTGCGTCCTCCAGCCGCTGCAGGCGGCTCATGCTGTCGGTGTAGCGCTCCAGCCGTTCCACCTGCCGGGCCATCACGGCGGCCGTATGCCGCACCTGCACGTCATCGCAAAGCTGCAGCGTTTCGCTGTAGCCTTTGAGCACAGTCAGCGGCGTGCGCAAATCGTGGGCAAACGCGGCGTTCAGCTGCCTGCGCTGTTCGATCTGCCGCCACATGGCGGCCTGATTCTGTTCCAGCGCGGCGCGCATCGTTTCAAACGAGGCACACAGCTGGCCCAGCTCGTCCTGGCTGCCGTGCGAAACGGTAAAATCCAGATCGCTGCGGGCAATGCGGGCGGCAGCGGCGTTCAACTGTGCCAGCGGCCCGCGCAGCTTGCACCGGTAGAACAAGGCCGCCGCGCCAAACAGGCACAGCGCAATGTAAACCGGCGCGGCAACAACCGGCAGCAGGCCGAAGAACAGCTCCCGACGCTGGGCTTCGGCATCCCCCAGCAGAGTGCCGCCGGAAACGACCACCCCTTCGCCCAGCCTTTCGCCCTGATCGGTCGTCAGATAGTAGCGTTTCCCGTCGGTCATATGGGCCTCATAGATGTTCTCGACCTGCGCACTGCACAGCCCGGCCGTGATCACGATCAGTTCCACAGCCAGCGCCGCAAACAGCACCACGCAGCAGGCAAAGCTGCGGCGCAGCGGCAGATCCAAAAACCAGCGCTTTATTTTACCCATTTGTACCCCACACCCCAAACCGTTTCCAGCCAGTTTTTTTCGGTAACCTGCCCCAGCGCGGCCCGGATGCGGCGGACATGCTCCGCCACCACCTTG
>CAMFSB010000134.1 GCA_945982465.1 uncultured Faecalibacterium sp.
GCAGCCGCAGCAGCACCAGCCCCCACAGCGCGTAGGTCACCCGTGCCGGGACCTGCCGCCCCAGCACGGCACGCAGCGCCGTCAGCGCCAGGATCAGCACACCGGAACTGATCAGTAAAGCACGCATGGTCACCCCTCCTGTTCAGGCGGGGCGGGCTGCTCCGCCTCGGCCTGCTGCAAAATGGCCAGCAGCTGCGCGCGCTCGGCCTCGCTGATGCCTTTTTGCTGTACAAACGCATGGACCAGCAGCCCCAGATCGCCGCCGTACACCCGCTGCAGCAGGCTTTCGGTCTCACGCATGGCGGCCTGCGCACGGCTGATGCAGCTTTCGTACAGGCGGGCGCGCTCGCCCTCGGTATAGCGCACCGCCCCCTTGGCCGTCAGCCGGTTGAGCATGGTAATGACGGTATGCTTGCCCCAGCCGGTCTGCGGCTCCAGCCGCGCGGTAAGCTGGGTGATGGTCTGCGGGCTGTGCTCCCACAGCGGCTCCATCAGCTTCCACTCCCCGGGCGAAAGTTGAAGCTCGCCTTTTTCGGTCTTTTCTGTGTTTTTCATGGGTTCCATCTCCTTTTCTGCATGATGTACCGGGGTTTTGCTGTTTTGTTCCGCCGGGAGTTCTGCGCAGCAGGGCATGTCCCGCCGGCGTTTGCGCTTTTCCGTTCCGCCGGTTTTGCGGCTTTTGCACCCGGCCTGCGGCTGGCCCGCAGAAGGTAGTCTTTAGTCTACCTCTTACAGCAAAAGAATAGCACGTAGGTAGACATTTGTCAACCTACGTGCTTCGATTTTTTCAGAGGTTTGCCGCATGGCCGCGCCCCGGCCGGTTTGCCGCGGGGGACCCGGTTTACTCCGGCCGGCCGCCCGCGGCCTCCACCTTGGCGTTGGTCTCGGCGTCGATCTGCGCTTTCAGCTGCCGCAGATAGGCCGAAAACTGCACCTTATCCGCGCCGTAGCGCAGCTGCAGATCGTATTCCAGCGGCAGCCAGGTGGCAATGTCCGCTTCGTTGTGCTGGATCACCGCTTCCAGATTGTCCAGCGCCTTGTAAATTCTGGCTTCCTCGGTCTGCAAAGCGTCCATCTCATCAAACAGCGCGGGCAGCTCGGCATTGTAGGGCGCGGGCAGGGCTTTGGCCCACTGCCGCAGCAGGGCGGCTTCGGTGCGCTCGTCCTCCTCATTTTTTTCAAAGGTGGGGATATCACCGGTAAACGCCTCGCCCAGATCGTGCACCACGCACATCCGCAGGACTTTATCCATGTCCGCCTGCGGGAACTCATCTCGCACCAGCAGCGCCATCAGGCACAGCCGCCAGCTGTGGTCGGCCACGCTCTCGTGGCGGCCTGCGCTGGTCCAGGAATGGCGGGTATTGTTTTTCAGCCGTTCGGCCAGGTGCATCACCTGCAAAAACTCTTTCGGTTCCATCGGATCGCTCCTCCTTTTTGTACGGCGGAATATCAGCCTGTGCCGCCGGGCAGGACGCTACTCCAGCAGCTGCAGGATCTCCTCGCGGGACATGCTCATAATGCTGCCCTCGGCGCTGCCGGTGATGCTGTCGGCCAGCGACTGCTTGGCCTGCTGCAACTCCAGAATTTTTTCCTCAATGGTGTCCTGCGCGATCAGCTTGTACACCTGGACGGTGTTCTGCTGGCCGATACGGTAGGCCCGGTCGGTGGCCTGGTTCTGCGCCGCCACGTTCCACCACGGGTCGTAGTGGATCACAATGTCGGCGGCCGTCAGGTTCAGCCCCGTGCCGCCCGCCTTGAGCGAGATCAGAAACACGCTGGCTTCCCCGGCGTTGAAGCGGTGCACCAGCTCGGCCCGCACGGGCTTTGGCGTGGAGCCCTGCAGCGTAAAGTGGGAGATGTGCAGCTCATCCAGCCGCTGTTCCAGCAGCGCCAGCATGCTGGTGAACTGGCTGAACAGCAAAATCTGGTGGCCGCTGTCCACCGCAGACGCCACCAGCTCCGCGCAGGCGTCCAGCTTGGCGCTTCCGCCCTGCCAGTTTTCCGCCATCAGGCGCGGGTCGCAGCAGATCTGCCGCAGCCGCGTCAGCACCGCAAACACCTGAATGCGATCCTCCTCCTTGATGGCGCGCAGCTTTTGCCTGGCGTCCAGCACAGCGGCGCAGTACAGCTTTCGCTGCTGCTCGTCCAGCGCCACATGGGTAACGTTTTCTGTTTTGGGCGGCAGTTCGGTCAGCACCTCGCGCTTCATGCGACGCAGGATGAACGGGCCGGTCAGCTGGTTCAGCCGCCGGGTCGCCTGTTCGTTCTGATCCTGGGCGATGGGCTTTTCAAACCGTTCGCGGAACACCTTGTAGCTGTACAGATACCCCGGCATCAAAAACGAAAAAATGCTCCACAGCTCGCTCAGGCGGTTTTCGATGGGTGTGCCGGTCAGCGCAAACCGCAGCCTGCTTTTTACGCGGCACACCGCCTTATATTTCTGGGTGGTATGGTTTTTGACGGCCTGCGCTTCGTCCAGGATGCAGGCGTAAAACTCCTGCCCGGCATACAGCGCCTCGTCCCGACGCAGCAGGTCGTACCCCGTCACCACCAGATCGTATTCCTCAAACCGGGCCGCCAGCTCCGCCCGTTGCGCTGCCGTTCCGTCCACTGCCAGGCATTGCAGCTGGGGGGTGAACTTCCGGCATTCCTCGGCCCAGTTCAGCACCAGCGAGGCCGGGCACACGATCAGGCTGGGGCGGGTCTCGCCGCCTTCTTTCAGCGCCAGCAGATACGCCAGCACCTGCAAGGTTTTGCCCAGACCCATATCGTCGGCCAGAATGCCGCCCATGCCATAACTGTCCAGCGTGCGCAGCCAGCGGTAGCCGGTGCGCTGGTATTTGCGCAGCACGCCGGCCAGACTTTCGGGCAGGGTGTAGTCGCTGTCCGCCACGCTGCGGAAGCTGCGGCTGATGGCGCGGAACGCATCGTCGCGGCGGAAGCGGACCGCCTGCTGGCCGGAAAGCGCCCGGTCCAGGCTGGGTGCCCGGTACATGGGCAGCCGTGCATGGCCGTTGACCAGTTCCGCGCCGGAAAGCTCCAGCGTTTCGTCCAGTTCCTCCAGCGGCTGCAGTTCCTCGTCCAGCCGCAGCAGGCGGCCGTCCCGCAGGCGGTGGTAATGCTTTTTCTCCCGCAGCGAAGCCAGCAGCGCTTTCAGCTCATCCTGCGGGAATTCCCCGGTATCCACCGACAAATCCAGCACGCTGCCCGCCACCGAAACGCCTACGCTCACCTTGGGGCGGGGCGCCTGCATGCCGCGGAACGCATCGGTCATATACACTTCTCCCGCCGCCAGCAGCGCCGGGATGCCCTCGTCCAGCAGGCGGATGATCTCGCTTTCGCCCTCGGCCTCGTACTGGCCCGCCTCGCCGGGCAGCACTGCAGGCTGCAGGTACGCGGCCAGCACGGCATGGGCGCGTTTTTCGGCGCGCGCGTCCCGTACAAGGCCAAACGCCGGCGGGTCAAAGGGCGTGACCTTGTCCTCCCCGTACAAAAACACAGGGTACGCTGTTACGCGCAGCTGCCTGGGGCAGTCCAGATAGAACTGCACCACCGGCGGCAGCGGCAGCTGATCCAGCAGCAGCCGTTCCGGGTCTTTCAGGGTGACACAGCCGCGCAGCTCCGGCAGGCCGTACGAGCAGAACTCGCTCAGGTCGCGGCTGGTAAAAAACAGTTCGCGGCCGGCCAGCAGGCTCATCAGCGGCCGCAGCCGGCGGTGATCCTCCGCCGGAACATACCACAAAGCGGTATCCGAATAATAGTAAAAGCCCTCCGCACCGCGGCACCAGTGCAGGTACGGCTCTGCCGCCAGCACGGCCCCGCCCGGGCGGCGCAGGGCCGAAAGCGTGATGGACGGCAGGCCCTCTTTCCATTCATATCCGCCCACAAAGCCGTCGCCGCGGTACAGGGCCGTCAGCTCGTCCAGCGCATCCGGTGAAAGCGCCAGCGTACTGGTGATCGCCCGCGTACGGCCCGCGGCAAACAGGCTCTGCGAGTATTCCAGCGCTGCCAGCTGGCGGCGTACAAGCCCCACCAGCGCGCGGGAGGGCGCGTCATACGCCGCCAACACCTGCGCAAACGAAAGCTGCTTGCCGTAGGTGATGGTGCGGCCGGTGTCAAACGCGGCGATAAATTCCGGGATATCCCGCACCACATAGCGCCGCCCGCCCGCGCTGACGCGCAGCCGAAGCTCGGCGGGCCGGTCGCTACGCAGGGCATCCAGCAGCAGCTCCGGCTCCAGCGTGACCGACGCATCTGGCAGCACTGTTTCCAGGTGCAGCCGCTCCCGGTCGGTCCGGTCGGCCTCGGCTCGATACAGGCGCAGCAGCTGCTTTGCGTCCTCGTCCGAAACCGCCTGCGGGCCGCGCCATTTGCGGCCAAACAGGGCTTCCAGGCTGGAAGCATAGCTGCTTTGCCGCGCGGCCGCGCCGGCCGAAGCGGGCTTTTTCTCCGCCTGCGCCAGGTTCTCGTCGGAAAATGGCGTGCCTTCGTACACTTCACGCAGATCTGCTGCGCCTGTCTGCAGGCCCTGCACCCCCTTTTGCACGCGGTGATCGGCCAGTAGCTCCTGCAGATCGGGCGCTGTTTTCGGGGTACGGCGCTCCACATAGTGCAGCAGTACGGCGCCGATGTGTTTGCACAGCGGGCCGTCGCCGCGGGCGTTGTGCGGGCAGGTGCAGTCCGCACTGGCCAGCTCCCCCTCGCCGCGCAGCCACACGCGCACTTCGTAAGGCTGCGTACCAGCTACCTCCGCCGTGATATATTGGATGCCGGGCGCACTTTCGGTTTCGGCATACGCATGCACGCGCCCGCGCTCGTAATAGCGCAGCGCGCGGCTGTACACTGTATCGCCCAGCAAGGTTTTGATGGTATTCCGGTCCATGGCTCTCCTTCATCTGCCCGGCCTGCCGGCAGGCCGCCGACAAACCGCAAAGCGAATATGATCCGTATCTTTTTATGATACACCTTTCCCGCCCTGCCCACAAGAGAAATCTGGCGCAGACCACGGAAATCAATTTTGAGTAATAGACAAGAGCTTGTTGCAATCCAAAAGGCAATCAAACATAATTTGGGATAAAGCTTTCCTGGAAGAAGTGGCTACTTTATATTGTTTTATCATGGAAAGTGCAAATTTTCGGAGCATATTCAGATTTCGCTGTAAGGATAAGGCCTGAAGCCTGCAAGAATCTTCAGCATAGTGAACATCCAGAAGCCAGTGCATTGATTCGACTGCCCACTCCATACGGGCATGGTGAAGAAGCTCAGATGCGGTAAGCACCCGGCTGGATAAATAATAATGCCACTCTTCGCTTTTTTCGCCGTTTCGTTCAAATTCGGTCTTGATGGCACCGATACAGGAAAGATTTTCCCAATCCCCTTTCTTTGGCATCAAATCAACTTCCG
>CAMFSB010000135.1 GCA_945982465.1 uncultured Faecalibacterium sp.
GCCCTTGCCGCCGCCCATGGGCAGGGTGGTCAGGCTGTTCTTGAAGATCTGCTCGAAGCCGAGGAACTTCAGGATGCCCTGATTGACAGAAGGATGGAAGCGCAGGCCGCCCTTGTAGGGGCCGATGGCGCTGTTGAACTGCACGCGGTAGCCGCGGTTCACCTGCACCTTGCCCTGATCGTCGACCCAGGGCACCCGGAACGTGATAATGCGCTCCGGCTCCACCATGCGCTCGATCAGGCCGGCTTTTTCGTATTCGGGATGCTGCTCCACCAGCGGCTGGATGCTTTCCAGCACCTCGCGCACGGCCTGCAGAAACTCCGGCTCGTGGGCGTTGCGGGCGGCCAGGCCCTCGTAAACCCGGCTCAGGTAAGCGTTTGTGATCATAATAAATCCCCTTTCCCCAATTTGTGTCGTTTAACTGCACACACATGTCCGCCAAAATGCGGGACAACACATATTATAATGATTCCAACTGCACTTTACAATAGCAAAGTGCACAAAAAACGTAAAAACAAAATAATTTTGGGCAAAAATGCTTATAAAAGCAAGTATCACATGGGTTTGTGCAAAATGAACGAAAGAATGTAAAGACTCGCCCGGCTCGGAACAGCACAATTTTAAGCGATTGGTTTGGCAGCGTGGCTGTTTTTTGTGCCCGCCGGGCCGCTGTGTGCCAAACAACACAACAGCCGCCGCCCGTTTTGGGGGCAGCGGCTGTCTGCAAGGCTTATTTGAGCAGCTTTTCCACCGCATCGGCGGCGCCGGCCAGCACGTCGGGGGCGTAGGTTTCCAGCATGCCCGCGTCCGCCAGCTGGGCCAGCTGCGGGTCGATGGGCATTTTGGCCAGCACCGGCAGCTGATGCTTCGCGGCTACCTCGTCCACATGGCTGTCGCCGAACAGCTGGATGTGCTTGCCGCAGTCCGGGCAGATCAGATAGCTCATGTTTTCCACAATGCCCAGCATGGGCACATGCATCATGGCGGCCATGTTCACGGCCTTGGCCACGATCATGCCCACCAGTTCCTGCGGGCTGGCCACCACCACAATGCCGTCCACCGGCAGGCTCTGGAAGACCGTCAGCGGTACGTCGCCGGTGCCCGGGGGCATGTCCACGAACAAAAAGTCCACGTCTTTCCATACCACGTCGGTCCAGAACTGCTTGACCGCCCCGGCGATCACCGGGCCGCGCCACACAACAGGGTCCTCCTCGTTGTCCACCAGCAGGTTGATGCTCATCACGTCAATGCCGGTGCGGCTCTTGATGGGCCAGGCGCCGGCTTCGTCGGCCATCGCATGGCCGTGGATGCCGAACAGTTTGGGGATGGACGGGCCGGTGATGTCTGCGTCCAGCACGCCGCAGCTGTAGCCGCGGCGGCGCAGGGCAATGGCCAGCAGGCCGCGGGGCATGCTGTTGCCCCCGCCGCCCTTGCCGGCTAGCACGCCGAGCCCTTTTTTGATTCTGCTGTGCGGCGGGGGCGCCTCGTGCTGAGGGGCCGCACTGCGCGACGCACAGTTCTGGCTGCAGCTGGAGCAGTCATGGGTGCATTCTTCGCTCATACTTGTTCTCCTTTGGAGTTAAAATCGACAGTACTCGTAGTATACCACGATTTGCCGCCCGATACAAGCAAGCCGGCGCGCAATGGCCGGCGGCCGCGCTCTGCCGCCGGAAAGGCTCTGCCCGTCCTCGCCGCAGGCTGCGGCCCTGCGGCTTACTGCGCCACGGTGAACAGCGAGTAAAAATAGCCTTTTTGGGCCATCAGGGCCTCAAAGGTGCCGCTTTCGGCCAGGCGGCCGTTTTTCAGTACCAGAATGCCGTCGTACTGCCGCAGCAGCGTTTCCTCCAGCCGGTGGGTCACCAGAATGCGGGTCACCCCCTCCAGGTCCAGCAAAGCCTGCGTCACCTCGCAGCTGGTGGCCGCGTCCAGCGCCGCGGTGGCTTCGTCCGCCAGCAGCACCGGCGTCTGGCGCAGCAGGCTGCGCGCAATGGCCACCCGCTGCCGTTCGCCGCCCGAAAGGTTCTGCCCGCCCTCGCCGCAGGCAGTGTCCAGCCCGCGCGCTGCCACCAGCGCGCCCAGGCCGGCCTGCTGCACCGCGCCGGCAAGCTGGGCGTCCGGCACCGCGCTGAACAGGGTCAGGTTGTCGCGCAGCGTGCCGTCGAACAGAAACACGCTCTGCTGGATGACGGAGATCAGGCGGAACAGGCTGTCGGGCAAAAAGCTGCTGACCTGCCGGCCGTCGTACAGCAGGCTGCCGGTGTAGCCGCGCAGCCCGCCCGTCAACAGTTGCAGCAGGGTGCTTTTGCCGCTGCCCGAGCCGCCGACGATGGCATAGCACTTGCCGGCCTCAAAAGTGCAGCAGAGGTTTTGCAGCGCTGGGGTGCCGGGCGTGTAGCAAAAGCTCAGGTTTTCCAGCCGGATGCCCTGCCGCAGGGCCGTGGGGGCAGGCGCCCCGCCGGGCTGGGGCTGGCTTTCGAGGGCGGCGGCCAGCTTGTCGATCAAAGTCAGCGCGGCTTTCCGATCAGCCCACAGCTGGGGGATCTGCTGGATGGGGTCGATGGCCATGCCCATCAGCTGCACAAATACGATAGTGATGCCGGCGGTCACGCCGGTGCTGCGCAGCGCCAGCCACACGCCCAGCAGCATGATGCCCAGCTGGGCCGCAGCCCCGGCAATGCTGCTGATATTGCTGATGGCGCTGCGGGTGCGGTCACGACGGCACTTGGCGGTCTGTACCTGCCCGTTGCTGCGGGCAAAGATGCCGAACACCGCCTGCTCGGCCCCGAAGCTCTTGATCACCGAAAAACCGGTCAAAAGCTCCTTGAGCATGCGCAGAAACCGTTCATTTTCGTCCGAAAGTGCCCGTTCGCGCCCGGCCAGCCGCCCGCCAGCCAGCAGCGAAGCCGCCAGTGGCAGCGCCGCCAACGCCGCTGCGCCCAGTGTCAGCGGCAGGCTGTACCACAGCATCAGCCCAAACGAGCCGGCAAACAGCAACAGCTGGCCCGGCAGATCCACAAGGCATTTCAGATAGCCGTTTTCAACGGCGGCGGCGTCGCTGGTCAGAGCCGAAAGGTAGGTGGCGGTGCTCTCCTGCGCAAAGGCGTTCACCCCTTTTTGGGTGATGCGGCGGAACGCGTAGTCCCGGTACTGGCCCATGGCCCGCCGGTACAGCAGCGGCCCCACGGCGTACGACAGCGCCGATACCCCCACCATGGAGGCCAGCAGCAGGCCGTTCATGGCGGCCACTTGCCCCAGCGTAAAGCGCGCGCTGCCGCCGGCGGCCAGGTCGATCAGCTGCTGCATCCCCCACGAAAGCGCCAGGTTGGCCGCCACTATGGCCAGCCGGATCAGCAGGCACAGGGCCACCAGCGGCCGGTTGCCGCGGAAAAACTGCTGGATGTACGGTTTGCGCCGCAGCCGCTGCTGCGCGCGCTGGGGTGCGGCTTGTCTCATTGCGGCGCCTCCGTTTCTTCCAGCTGATGCTCCAGATGATGCAGCAGCGCTTCGCGCCCGGCGGCCGCGCTGCCGGTGCTGCCTTCAAGAAAATTGCTGTGCACACTTTCCTGCGCGGTCCGGCCCAGATCATCGTGGGCGGTGCCGGCTTCGCCGTGATAAAAGCGGAATCCCCGGATGGTATAATCGGGGGCGGCGTCAAAGCGCCGGGCCTGCAGCAGCGCCCGGCGCAGCGTGGTTTCGGCCATTGGCCGGTCGCCCTGTGTGTCGTACAGGGAGGCGCAGGCCGCCAGAATCGCCGCCTGCAGCTTGTCCGGATAGCAGGGCGTGTCCGGCGTTTTCAGCCCGTCCAGCCCGCAGTGCAGCCATAAAAGCCGCTCCAGCGCCTGCCGGGGGCTGCCGGTCTTTTCAAAGCAGTTGGCGTAGCTGATGCAGTCCCGCACCAGCAGCAGGCTGTGGTCCAGCACGCTTTCGGTCAGATAGCGCATGGCCTGTTCGTATTGGCCGGTGCTGGCCAGCAGTTCGCCGATTTCGCCGTTGTTCACGCCGCCGGCGTTGGTGCGCCGGAGCTGCCGCAGGGCCTGTTCCGTTTCGCCCAGCTGGATATGCGTCTGGATCAGCCGCTTTTGGATCGTACCCCGATTCAGCTGCTCGTCGGTGCTCTGATCCACCAGCGCCAGGCTGTGCTCAAACAGCTGCTGGGCGCGGCGCGTGCTGCTCTGGCTGTGGGTGGAAAAACCGTGCAGGCTATACAGCGTGGCGCTGCGATAGACCACCTCGAAATGGTTGGGGTACCGCAGCAGCGCGCGCTCGGCCAGCGGCAGGCCCTCGTCAAACCGATTGCCGCGGCAAAGCTCTTTCAGCTGATCCGCCAGGTGCTGTGCGCTTTCGTTTTGCACGGTGTAGCCCAGCAGTGCGTCCACCGACACGCCGAACAGCCCGGCCAGCTGCACGATGGCGGCCAGATCAGGCGTGTTCAGTTCGGTCTCCCATTTGGAGACCGCGCCCACCGTGACATTCATGGCCTCGGCCAACTGCTCCTGGGTCAGCCCCAGCTGCCTGCGGTATTTGCGGATGTTGCCGCTTAATGCAAATTGCATGGGATCGCCTCCTGTCCCTATCAGTATAGCGGCATGACCGCAGGCAGAAAAGACAACGGTTGTACAAAACGGAAGAAAAAATTTTTCCCAATCGGAAAATCCGCCGGGCCGTTCGGTCTGCCGCGGGCATAGGCCCCGCCTGCCGCCGCATAAGCTGTATCGGGCGGCGCACGGCCCGGCGCGGGCAGGGGCCTTGCCGCCGCATTCCATCGAGAGAAGGGCGAAGATGCGGCAGAATTATTTAAAAAATGCGGCGCTGCTCACCGGTTCCAACCTGCTGCTGCGGCTGGCGGGCATGGCTTTTCGCATTTATCTGGCAAACGCCCTGGGGGACGAGGGGCTGGGGCTGTATCAGCTGATCCTGGCGTTTTACTCGGTGTTCATCACGCTGGCTACCTCAGGCGTCTCGGTGGCGACCACACGCCTGGTCACCGAGGAACTGAGCAAAAGCCCGGCGCAGGCGCGCGGCATGATCCGGCATCTGGCGGCGGCCGCCCTGGGGCTGGGGTGCGCGGCAGGGGCGGTGCAATACGCTCTGGCAGACGCCGCGGCGCGTTGGTGGCTGGGCGACCTGCGGGCCGCGGCGTCGCTGCGGACGCTGGCGTTTTCGCTGCCCTTTATGGCGCTGGCCGCTGTACTGCGGGGGGCGTTTGTGGCGCTGCGCCGGGTGGAGCCGAATGTGATCAGCCAGATGATCGAACAGGGGTTCCGCATTGCGGTGGTGCTGGTGCTGCTGCGCCGGTGGGCCGGGCCGGACATCGCCGGCCGGTGCAACGCTGTCCTGCTGGGGGAGACATTGAGCGAGGCGCTGTCCACAGGGC
>CAMFSB010000136.1 GCA_945982465.1 uncultured Faecalibacterium sp.
TTACATTTATATATGTAACCCATGACCAGGAGGAAGCCCTCACCATGTCCGACACCGTGGTGGTCATGAACGGCGGCCGCATCCAGCAGATCGGCACGCCGCAGGAGATCTACAACGAGCCCAAAAACGCCTTTGTGGCCGACTTTATCGGCGAATCCAACATTGTGGACGGCGTGATGCTGCGCGATTTTCTGGTGGCGTTCTGCGGCAAGGAGTTTGCCTGTGTGGACCGGGGCTTTGCCGCCAACCAGAGCGTGCAGGTGGTGGTGCGCCCGGAGGATGTGCAGGTCGTTTCGCCCATGGAGGGCATGCTGGTGGGCTGCGTCAAGGACGTGATCTTCAAGGGCGTGCACTTCGAGATGCAGGTGGACTGCGAGGGCAGGGAATGGCTGATCCATTCCACGCGCGCGTGCCAGCCGGGCGAGACCATCGGCATGCGCATCGGCCCCGATGAGATCCACATCATGGCCCGCACGGAGGTGTGAGCGCCATGAAACTGAATAACCGCAAGCTGGCCGCGCCGTACCTGGTATGGATGGTGCTGTTTACCGTAGTGCCGCTGCTGATCGTGGTCTACTATGCCTTTACCAACGTCGAGGGCGCCTTTACGCTGGAAAATCTGGCCCGCGTGGGCGGGTATGGCTCGGTGTTTGTCCGCAGCCTGCTGCTGGCGCTGGAAGCCACGGTGCTGTGCCTGATCCTGGCGTTCCCGGTGGCGTATTTCCTTTCGCGGCTGCGCGCCAGCAAACAGCACATCATGCTGATGCTGGTGATGCTGCCCATGTGGATGAACTTTCTGCTGCGCACCTACGCATGGATGGGCCTGCTCAGCGTCAACGGCCCTATCAACACCCTGCTGGGCTTTTTGGGCCTGGGGCCGTATACCATGCTGAACACCGCGGGCGCGGTGGTTCTGGGCATGGTGTATAACTACGTGCCCTATATGATCCTGCCGCTGTACACCAGCATGACCAAGATCGACGCTTCCATTGTGGAGGCGGCACAGGACCTGGGCGCCAACGTGCGCCAGACGCTGGTGCGTATCCTGATCCCGCTGAGCGTGCCGGGCATCTGCACGGGCATCACCATGGTGTTTGTGCCGTCGGTGTCCACCTTTGCCATCAGCCGCATGCTGGGCGGCGGCGCAAACCTGCTCATCGGCGACCTGATCGAAATGCAGTTTCTGGGCAACAGCTACAACCTGAACGTTGGCTCGGCCATGAGCCTGGTGCTGATGGTGATCGTGCTGCTGTGCATGAGCTTTACCTCCAGCTTTGATGAAGACGAAATGGAGGGCGTGATGTGATGAAAACCAAGCATCTTCGCGTTTTACAGCGCACGTATGTAGTTCTGTTTTTCTGCTTCATGTACCTGCCCATCGCGTATATGATCCTGTTCAGTTTTAACCAGAACAAGGGCTACGCGCTATTTACCGGCGTAACGCTCAAGTGGTACAAAAGCCTGCTCACCAATTCCAGCATTCTCAGCGCCCTCTGGCTCTCGCTGGAGGTGGCGCTGGTCTCCTCGGTCATTGCCACGGTCATGGGCACCATGGCGGCCATCGGCATCAGTTCCATGGGGCGCAAAAGCCGCCTGCTCATCACCAATGTGACCTATATCCCGGTGGTCAACCCCGAGATCATCACCGGTATTTCGCTGATGCTGCTGTTTGTGGCCTACCAGAAATTTGCCGCAAACAGCGACTGGCTGCCCAATACCATCATGGGCCTGCCCACGCTGCTCATCGCGCACATCGCGTTCAACGTGCCGTATGTCATCTTTAACGTGATGCCCAAGCTGCGGCAGATGGATGTGCGGCTGTACGAGGCGGCGCTGGACCTGGGCTGCACGCCCCGGCAGGCGTTTTTCAAGGTGGTGCTGCCCGAGATCAGCCCGGCAGTGCTGTCGTCCTTCCTGATCTGCCTGACCTATTCCATCGACGACTTCATGATCAGTTACTTCAACAGCGGAACGCTGGAGACTCTGCCGCTGCAGATCTACTCCATGACCCGCAAAAAGGTCAGCCCGGAGATCTACGCTTTGTCCACCATCATGTTCGTCATCATCCTTTCCATCATCCTGATCTCCAATGCGTGGGAAAGCCACAGCTACAAAAAAGATCAGGTGCGCAGGTAACGAGGGGAGGATGCGAGCAATGAAACAATGGATCTCTCTGGTTTTGTGCGCCTGCCTGGCGGTATCGCTGTGCGGCCTGCCCGCCTATGCCGCTGATGACAGGATCGAGGTAACCGAGGATATCTCGGTTTCGGCCGATTACGACTGGACCCGCTTTGCCGGCAAAAATGTCACGCTGAACGTGTACAACTGGGGCGAATATATCTCCAACGGGTCGGACGAAAGCGTGGATGTGGTGTCGGCCTTTGAGCAGCTCACCGGCATTCGCCTGAATTACACCACGTTCGACTCCAACGAGACCATGTACGCCAAGATCAAATCCGGCGCAGCTAATTACGATGTGATCGTGCCGTCGGATTACATGGTGGCCAAAATGGCCGCGGAGGGCATGCTGGCCGAGCTGGATCTGGAGAACATCCCGAACCTCGCCCTCATCGACGAGGAGTATAAAAACCGGGATTTTGACCCCGGCAACCGGTACAGCGTACCGTATATGTGGTGTACCACCGGCATCATCTACAACACCACCATGGTCGAGACCGCCCCGCAGCGCTGGGCCGATCTGTGGAACGAGGAATACGCCGGCAGCATCCTGATGTTCAACAACAGCCGCGACGCCTACGCCATTGGCGCGTTCAAACTGGGGCAAAGCATCAACCCCGACACCGTCGAGGAGATGGCCGCCGTGATGGACGAGCTGAAGGCCCAGAAGCCGCTGGTGCAGGCCTATGTGATGGACGAGATCTTCGATAAGATGGAGGGCGGCGAGGCCGCGGTAGGCGTGTACTATTCCGGCGACGCCATTACCATGATCGACGATAACCCGGACCTTGCATGGGTGTTCCCGGAGGAGGGCGTCAACCTGTCCATTGATAACCTGTGCGTCCCGGCCACCAGCCAGAACCGCGAAGCCGCCGAAATGTTCATCAACTATCTGTGCGAAGTGGATGTGGGCGTGGCGAACTGCGATTTTATCGGCTATTCTACTCCCAGCAGCGCCGTGCGGGAGCAGCTGGACGAGGAGCTGAGTGAATCGCCCATTGCTTACCCCGCGGACGAAGTGCTGGCAAACGCCCAGGTGTTCACCAACCTGTCCGACGAGATCAACGACGAATTGGACGTGCAGTGGAGCGAGATGAAAAGCTACAACGAGGGCGGCAACGCTTACGCCATGCTGTTTTTGCTGGCGGCGGGCGTGCTGCTGGCAGGCTTTAACATCTGGCGCAAGCTGCGCAAAAAGATGCGCAACGATTACTGACGCGGCCGAACCTGCAATCAAAACAGCGCCCTGTTCCGGTTTTGGAACAGGGCGCTGTTTTTTGTACAGTGTTCTGGAGTGTTTGGGGCTGCGTGCGCGGCGCACGTTGCTTTTTGGCGGCACGCCGTGCCCAAAACCGGGGGCATGCCCCCGGCATCGGTGCACCCGCCGCAGGCCGCTTTGCGCCTTGCACTGCCGGCGTGCCCTGGCAGCGCGGTACACCTCCCGCTCTGCACACAGTAAGCCGTTAATCCTTCGAATTACCGTAGTATTTTTCGTAGCGGCCGTAGCTGTAGTATTTGTCCTGCCGGCGGTCCACCTTGTTGAGCACCACGCCCAGCACCGGGCACTGGGTGTTCTGCAGCTTTTGCAGCACCTCCTGCGCCAGCCGGCGCTGTACCGTGCCGGCTTCGATCAGCAGAACGGCGCCGTCGCAGTGCTGGGCAACAATCGCCGCATCCGTGACCATGCCCAGCGGGGCAGAGTCTACCAGCACGTAATCGTAGGTTTCCCGCGCGCGGTCCAGCAGTTCGGCCATACGCTGCGACGAAAGCAGCTCCGAGGGGTTGGGGGGCAGCGCGCCGGCGGGCATCAGATACAGGCCGGAAATATTGGTGGAGTAGATCGCGTCGGCGGCCGGGCAGCGGCGGATCAGGTAATGGGTCAGGCCCATGCCGATGGTGCCGCTTTCCACCTGCTCTTTTACCACCGATTTGCGAAGGTCGGAGTCGATCAGCAGTACATTTTTGCCCAGCGCAGTCAGCGAACGGGCCAGTTCGCGGGTGGTGGTGGACTTGCCCTCGTTGGCAAAGCAGCTGGTCACCAGGATCACGCGCTTGTCATCGCCGCACAGCTGCAGGTTGGTACGCAGGCTTTTCAGCTCTTCTTCCACCTCGTAGGGCAGCTCGTTGTCTTTCAGGGTGAGCTTTTGCATTTTGTTGTATCTCCTTTTCACAGTGCGGCGTGGGCGGGCAGGCCGGCCAGGCAGGCGGGGTTGTCGTAAAAGATGCGCGCAAACTGCTCCTGCGGCAGCCGGCGGCTTAAAAAGCGGGCGCAGTCGCCCAGGTTGGGGGTGCGCATATCCACATGGTGGGCGTCCGAGGCAATCAGGTGCACCAGGTCCTGCTTGAGCAGACGGCGGCAGAACCAGCGGGTGCGCAGGCCCTCCCGGCCCATTACGGCGGCGGCGTTCACCTGCAGCCAGGCGCCCTGCTTGACCATCAGGCGGGCAAGGCCAGGGTCCTGCGTGATGCAGGGATACCGTTCCACATGGGCGATCACCGGCCGGTAGCCGGCGTCCAGCACGGCCTGCAGATAGCGCAGCACCTCGCGGCGGCTGTGGCGGGAGGAATACTCGATCAGCAGCCAGTTCCCGCCGCCCAACGTGCGGGCCTGGCCAGTACGCAGATTGTCCAGCAGGGTCTTGTCGCAGTGGTTCTCGCGCCCAAGATACAGCCGGGGCGCGCCGGGCAGGGCGGCCGCGGCCTGCCGCAGCCGTTCAAACTGGCGGTCGACCTTTTCCTGCGGGGTCTCAAACATGCCGGCGCGGAGGTGCGGCGTGCAGTATATAACCGATACGCCCTGCTGCGCCTGCATGGCCACGAGCTGCAGCGCTTCGTCCAGATTGTCGGCGCCATCGTCCACATAGGGCACAAGGTGACAGTGGACATCGGTCAGGCCGGTAAGCTGCGGCATATCCGCACCGCCTTTCTATGTAAAGCATCGTATTTTCATAAAAAATGTCGCTTTCAGGGGTGACCCCCTGAAAGCGACAAAAGGGGCTAAGGGGCTAACGTGTGTAAACTAATTCGGTCGTACAAAGGGAAACGGAAGTCTGTGTCAGTTTTCGCGCTTCTTGCAGACCACGGCGCAGGTGCACACACCGGCGGCCAGCAGCACACCCCAAGCCAGCGCCACAAAGCCGTTTTCGCCAGTGGTGGGCGAAACAGCGG
>CAMFSB010000137.1 GCA_945982465.1 uncultured Faecalibacterium sp.
ATCCTGCAGGCACTGGAAGATCGCGGAATGCTCGCTGTCCACCGGCAGCAGATTTACGCCGCTGCGGCGCACCGCCCCGGTGACCAGATGCCCGCCGGTGACCAGGCTTTCCTTGTTGGCCAGGGCCAGATCGTGGCCACTTTCCACCGCGGCCAGGCTGGCGCCCAGGCCTGCAATGCCCACCACGCTGTTCAGCACCACATCCGGTCCATCCATTGCGGCAAGCTGCGTCAGCCCCTCCGGGCCTTTGAGCAGCCGCGGCGCGCCGGCTGTGCCGGCCAGCGCGCGTTCCAGTTTATCATACGCGGCCGGGTCGGTCACGCAGACATACCGGGGGTGAAATTCCGCGATCTGCTGCAGCAGCAGCTCCGCCCGGCTGTGGGCCGACAGGCCGAACACCTGATACCCCTGCGCACGGATCACATCCAGGCTTTGGGTGCCGATAGCGCCGGCTGTCCGGAGCAGGGTGATCTTTTTCTGAACCATAGCGTTTCCTTTCCTGCTGTGCCGCATTCCGGCCGGTTACCGGTAAAAAGCCATCGTCACCACCATGGTGACAAAGGGGGCGATGAACATCACACTGTCGAAGCGGTCCAGAATACCGCCGTGCCCCGGGAAGATCGTGCCGTAATCCTTGATGCCGCACTGCCGCTTGACCACGCTAGCGAACAGGTCCCCGTAAATGCCCAGTACCGCTGCCACAATGCCCAGCAGCGCGATGATCAGATACATCGAAACGCCGAAATTGGACCGGGTGAACACATCGGTGCGGTCAGCCACGGCCGAATAAATGACCGTGGCCAGCACGCCGAACACCATGGTGCCCAGCACGCCGCCGACCGCGCCCTCGACTGTTTTATTGGGGCTGACCACCGGGCACAGCTTATGCTTGCCGAACGCGCGGCCCGCAAAATAGGCGCAGGTATCGCCGCCCCAGGCAAAGCACAGGATCAGCAGGATAAAAAACACCGCGTCGTACTGATATTTTTCCACCGGCAGGATCTGCTTGAGATGGATGAGCGAGTAAAAGCAGTAAATGATGATGCCGCTGTACATGACCAGGCCGCTGGCCTTGGCAAAGCTGACCGTGCCGTTCATTACCACCAGATAGATGGCATAAAACACCAGAATGATAAACGAGCTCGGCAGCACCATTCCGCGTACCACAGGCGTATGCGACAGCATAATAAGCAACGTATACGGGATCAGCACCAAAAACAGCGGCAGCTCCTTTTTGCCAAAGCCCACGGCGTTGTACACCTCGTGGATGGCGACAATCGTAATAGCGCAGACGATCAGGTTGAATACGACCGTGTTAAAGGCGAACATCACCAGCGCAAGGACGGTCAGCCCGACCACAGCGGTGATCACTCTTGTTTTCATAGCAGTTTATCTCCCTCTTATACGCCGCCGAACCTGCGGCTGCGATGGTTGAACTCCTCAATGGCAGCGTCCAGATCGGCCCGTGTAAAATCCGGCCAGAGCACATCGGTATCCACAAATTCAGAGTATGCGGCCTGCCACAGCATAAAATTGGACAGCCGTTTTTCCCCGCTGGGGCGCAGGATGAAATCCGGGTCTTTCTGGCCGCGGGTATACATTGCCGCGCTCATGCGCTCTTCGGTGATCTGCTCGGGGGCAAGCGTTCCCTCCGCCGCCTGCCGGGCCAGCTGCTGCGCGGCGCGCACGATCTCCTGCCGGCCGCCGTAGTTGACCGCGATGTTCAGCGTCATGCCGGTATTTTGGGCGGTGCGGGCCTCGATATCGTTCATTCGCGCCTGATGCTCGGGCGCCAGCGCCGTGCGGTCGCCCAAAAAGACAATGCGGTTGTTCTCCTTTTGATAATCGTAGGCCTTTAACAGATATTCGCCGAACAGCTGCATGATTCCGCTTACTTCCTCGGCGGGGCGTTTCCAGTTCTCGGTGGAAAAGGCATAAAAATACACCGACGCCACGCCCAGTTCGTTGCAGTAACGGGTAATGTCCTGAAAGACCTCGGCGCCCTTTTTATGGCCGGCCGAACGGGGCAGGCCGCGCTTTTTGGCCCAGCGGCCGTTGCCGTCCATGATAATGCCAATGGACAGGCCCCTGGCAAAATTTTCCGGGTGCTGCATAAACGCTCTCCTTCAAAAAACAGGCCGCGCACACGGCAGCGCAGCCTGCCGCAGCCCTGCGCCCGGCCTGTACCAGCCGGCGCGCAGGGGCCTGCAGCCGCCGCGCCTTGTTCGGCGCACGGCACTCTGATCTTACAGTGGCAAAGCACGGCTGCCGGTCAGACAGCCATGATCTCCTTCTGCTTTTCTTCCACGGCGGCGTCCACCTTTTTGATGAACTTATCCGTCAGCTTCTGCACATCTTCTTCCATGGACTTCTGGCCGTCCTCGGTCAGCTCGCCGGCCTTTTTCATGGCCTTGGCCTTATCCATCGCATCGCGGCGCTCGTTGCGTACCGCCTCCTTGGTCTCTTCGCCCAACTTGGAGACCTCCTTGGCCAGCTGCTTGCGGCGCTCCTCGGTGGGCGCCGGGAAAGTCAGGCGGATCGCCGTGCCGTCATCAATGGGGTTGATGCCCAGATCGCTGGCCTGGATCGCCTTGGAGATGGGGCGCAGCAGGCTGCGGTCCCACGGGGTAATGGTGAGGATGCGCGCCTCCGACACGGCCACCGACGCCACCTGCTGCAGGGGGGTGGGCGCGCCGTAATACTCTACCGTGATCTTATCCAGCACGGCCGGGTTGGCGCGGCCCGCGCGGATGGCGGCCAACTCGCGGTTCAGGTGGTCAATGGCACCGTTCATTTTTTCCTCAAACGCCTTGGTATTGCTGCTCATAAGTCATTCTCCTTATCCTTTATATCAGCTGTCAGCGCGGCCGCGCCGCATCATTCCTCATAAACCAGGGTGCCCACATTCTCGCCCTGCACTGCCCGTGCAATGTTGGCAGGCTCTGCCAGATCGAACACCAGGATGGGCAGCTTGTTGTCGCGGCACAGCGTAGCGGCGGTACCGTCCATGACGGCAAGCTGATCTTCCAGCACCTTGGTAAAGGTGAGCGTATCGTATTTTTTTGCATCAGGGTGCTTGTGGGGGTCTTTGTCGTACACGCCGTCCACCATGGTCGCCTTGAACATGATGTCCGCGCTGATCTCCACCGCGCGCAGCGCCGTGGCCGTATCCGTTGAGAAGAACGGGTTGCCCGTACCGCCGCCAAACAGCACTACCTTGCCCGCTTCCAGCGCTTTGAGTGCGTCCTTGCGGGTAAAGGGCGGCGCCACCTGCGGCATAACAATGCTGGTGAACACCTCAGTCTCCACGCCGAGCTGTTCCAGCATATCCGAAACCGCCAGGCAGTTCATCACCGTTGCCAGCATGCCGATCTTGTCGGCCAGGGTGCGTTCCATCTTGCCGCTGGAGCGCCCGCGCCAGAAGTTGCCGCCGCCTACCACAATGCCGATCTGCGCGCCCAGGTCATGCGCCTGTTTGACGCCCTCGCAGATCGAGCGCATCACCGTCTCGTCAAAGCCTGTGCCCTTTTGGCCGCCCAGGGCCTCGCCGCTGATCTTCAGCAGCACACGCTGATATTTCAAAGCCATTTTTGTTCACACCGTCCCATAGGAATCTGTTTTGTTTATTTTACAATAAAAACCAAATGATGTAAACACAAAAAGCACCGAAAAAGGTAAAGCCTTTGTGAACACAGCAGGGCCGCCCCTGCCGTGTTGCGGCATCCGGAGCGGCCCTGCCGGCCGTTTTTATTCGGTTTCGTCCTCCTGCACGCCGCGCAGCCGTTCCAGGCCGGGCACACAGTGCAGCTCCCTCAGCACCGCGGCGCGGGTGGCCTGCCAGGCGGTCAGCTGTTCCAGCGGCGAATGAAAGCACAGCTGCCCCGCGGCGTTTTGCTGGGCAGGGATCTCAAGCGTCACACAGGTACCCGGCTGTGCGGGGCGGATGTCGATCTTCCAGCCCATCAGGCGGCTGTATTCGCCGCACAGATACAGGCCGATGCCCGCGCCGCCCTGAAACTGTTCCCCACTGTGCTCCGGCTGCTTGAACGGCTCAAACGCTGCGGCCGCGGCAGCGGGAGAAATGCCGCAGCCATCGTCTGAAACGGTCAGTTCCAGCACATCGGCGCGGCGGTTCAAGGCAAAAACAACACACCCGCCCGGCGCACACGCCCGCAGGCCGTTGGACAGCAGGTTCAGCAGCACCCGTTCGGTAAGGATGCTGTCAGCATAGATCAGATAGTGCTCCTCATCGCTGCAGACCAGCTGCAGGCGCACGCCGATGGCGCGGTAGATCTCGGCGCTGTCGGCGCAGACGCTCTCCAGCAGGGAGCGAAGATCCAGCAGCTCGCTGTGCGGGGTTACCGCCGAGCACAGGCAGGCGCACACATCCACAAAATTATCCGCCAGACGGTTCAGGCAAACCGTGGCGTCCTCGATATCCGTCAATGCCTGCGCGACCTTTTCGCGCGAATAGTCCGGGCCGCTGTGCTCCAGGTGCGTCTGGAGATATTCCCGGTTCAGCGCGATCAGGCTCAGGGGGCGGGCAAACTCGGACGCCACCGAATGCAGCATCAGCTCACGCAGCTGGACGGACTGTAGATCCTGTTCAGATAAATTGTTCTTCTCGTCGGACATTTTGTTCGCCTTTCCCGTTGGCGTCCTGCCGGGCTGCCCATTTGATCGCATAGACAAGGCGGCCAACGGTAGGCCTTGCCTCTCCAAGCCCTGTATGCAGCTTGAAATCGCGGTAAGCGGGCGTATTGTTTTCCTCCATACGTTCGATCAGGCGGCGCAGGCCGCTGTCCACCGCGTCCACGGATACGCCACGCATCTCGCTGACCGTCATGATGATCTGCTTGCGCAGCGCCAGCTTATCATCCGCCTGTTCCGCAATCGTGACCGCATCCGTCAGATAACCACATTTTGTGATCTCGCCCTGCACGCCCCAGCTTTCATACAGCCGGCCACAGTACTCCTGCAGCGAATCCTGTTTTGCATGGTAGAGTGTGCGGGCGCGCCGCGCCAGCGTGCTGAGCTGGTACGGTTTCATGATACAATAATCCGCCCCGCAAGACAAGAGGCAATCGCAGATCGCCATGTGCGAACGGCACGACAGCACCAGGATCGCCGGCCTGTGCTGCGGCTTTTGTGTTCGGTATTCCTCCATAAAATCCATAGCGTCCATATCGGCCATCTGCTCATCCAGGATCAAGGCATCAAACATCCGGCCGGCGCGCAGCTGAGCCAGCAGGGTTTTGCCCCGGCGATACGCGTCGCACTGGGCAAAGCCGCCTGCTTCGTGCAGATCCTTCACGCTCCCACGCCGCAGG
>CAMFSB010000138.1 GCA_945982465.1 uncultured Faecalibacterium sp.
GGAAGGACGCGGTGGTGTTCGCGATCCTGATCATTGTGCTGCTGGTCAAGCCCACCGGCCTGCTGGGGCATCCGGTGCAGGAAAAGGTATAAAGGGGGACAGGAACATGAATAAACTGGTTCGTAAACGCATCCCCATGCCTGTGCGCTACCTGATCAATCTGGCGCTGGTGCTGCTGCTGTTCGGTGGGATCAGCTTTCTGGTCAACGGCGTGCTGACAACCTATTATACCAAGGTGCTGATGCTGGTGGGCATCAACGGCATTCTGGCGGTGTCGCTCAACGTGGCCAGCGGCTATCTGGGCCGGCTGCCGCTGGGCCTCCGGCCCGCCGGCGTGCGGGTGGCGGTGGGGCGGGCGCTGGCGGGTGTGATCGCCGGCATTTTCGGCGTCCTGATCGGCGTGCCGGCCCTGCGCCTGACCGGTGACTATCTGGCCATTCTGACGCTGGGCTTCGGCGAGATCATCCGCATCGTGCTCAACAACATCGACAGCCTGCTGGGCATTGAGCTGTTCTACGGCGCCAAGGGCCTGAAGAACATCCCCAAATATACCGATTACATCAGCGTGTTTTTGTGCGTGGTCATTGCCTGCTTTGCCATCCATACGGTGATGAAAAGCCGGCACGGCCGCGCGATCCTGTCCATCCGCGACAATGAGATCGCGGCTGAATCCTGCGGCATCCCGACCACCTATTACAAGGTAATGGGCTTTACACTGTCGGCCTTTTTTGCCGGCGTGGCGGGCGGCTTGTACGCCGGGTATCTGGGCGTGTTGTCGCCCAGCAACTTCGGGTTCATGAAGTCCATTGAGATTCTGGTCATGGTGGTGCTGGGCGGCATGGGCAGCATGCTGGGCTCGGTGCTGTCGGCCACGGTCCTGACCATTCTGCCCGAGGCGCTGCGCCAGTTCTCGGACTACCGCATGGTGGTCTACTCGCTGGTGCTGATCCTGATGATGATCTTCCGCCCGGGCGGCCTGCTTGGCTCGTACGATTTCTCGATGAGCCGCCTGTTGGAGCGCGTGCTCAACCTGGGCCGGAAGCCGGCCGCAAGCGAGGAGGGCAAAGACAATGGCAAGTGAACAAAAGCTGTACAGCATCCCCAGCGGCGGCTTTCTGACCGAGCGCGATAAGGATAAGCGCCCCATTCTGGACGTGCGTTCGCTGGGCATCGACTTTGGCGGCCTGACGGCTGTGGACGACTTTAACCTGATGATCGGCCGCAACGAGATCACCGGCCTGATCGGCCCCAACGGCGCGGGCAAAACCACCGTGTTCAACCTGCTGACCAACGTGTACCAGCCCACCCGCGGCTCGATTTTGCTGGACGGCATGCCCACCGCGGGCAAAACGGTCAACGAGGTCAACCGCATGGGCATTGCCCGCACGTTCCAGAACATCCGCCTGTTCAAAAATCTTTCGGTCATCGAGAATGTCAAGGTGGGCCTGCACAATTCCATGAACTACCACATGGCGTCGGCGGTGCTGCGTCTGCCTAGCTACTGGCAGCAGGAAAAGCAGGCCACCCGCGAAGCCATGGAACTGCTGGCGATCTTCCACATGGAAAACATGGCCAACGTGCAGGCCGGCAGCCTGCCCTACGGCGCGCAGCGCCGGCTGGAGATCATCCGTGCGCTGGCCACCAAGCCCAAGCTGCTGCTGCTGGACGAGCCGGCCGCCGGCATGAACCCCTCCGAGACCGCCGAGCTGATGCAGACCATCGGCGACATCCGCGAAAAGTTCGGCATTGCTATTATGCTCATTGAGCACGACATGAGCCTGGTCATGGGCATCTGCGAGGGCATTGCAGTGCTGAATTTCGGCCGGGTGATCGCCAAGGGTACGCCGGACCAGATCCGGTCCAACCCGCAGGTCATCGAAGCCTATCTGGGCAAAAAGGAGGGCTGAGCCATGGCAAATACCATGCTGAGCGTGGAAAATATCAATGTGTATTACGGCAATATCCATGCCATCCACGATATTTCGTTCCATGTGGATGAGGGCGAGGTGGTCACGCTGATCGGCGCCAACGGCGCGGGCAAATCCACCAACCTGAAAACCATCTCGGGCCTGCTGCGCTCCAAAACCGGCGATATCACCTACGCGGGCAAAAGCATCAAGGCCATGCCCGCCCACAAGATCGTGGCCGAGGGCCTGGCCCATGTGCCGGAGGGCCGGCGTGTGTTTTTACGCATGTCGGTGGAGGAAAACCTGGAAATGGGCGGCTACACCCAGGCCGCGTCCAGCATCCAGCCCAACCTGAAAAAGGTCTACCAGCTGTTCCCCCGCCTGCTGGAGCGCCGCCGCCAGATGGCGGGCACGCTTTCGGGCGGCGAGCAGCAGATGCTGGCTATGGGCCGTGCGCTGATGAGCGGCGCCACCATGCTGATGCTGGATGAGCCGTCCATGGGCCTTTCGCCGCTGCTGGTGCAGGAGATCTTTGATATCATCCGCGACCTGAACAGCCAGGGCATGACCATCCTGCTGGTCGAGCAGAACGCGCAGATGGCGCTTTCGGTGGCCGACCGCGCGTATGTGCTGGAGACTGGCCGCATCGTGATGGAGGGCACCGGCAAGGAACTGCTGACCAACGAGCGCGTGCAGCGCGCGTACCTGGGCGGCTGAAAAACAAGAGGAGAAGCTGCTGTATGGCGATCACCGTGCATCTGTACTATACCGGCAAAAATGGAAGCGCGCGGGCATTCGCGCAGGAGATGACGGCCTCCGGCCTGGTGCGGCAGATCCGCGCCGAAGCCGGGAACCTGCAGTATGAAGATTTTTTCCCGATGGTGGATCCGGAAACTGTGCTGCTGATCGACCGCTGGCGCGATCAGGAGGCGATTGACCTTCACCACGCTTCGCCCATGATGGGCGAAATCGCCCGCCTGCGGGAGCAGTATGACCTGCACATGAGGGTGGAGCGCTATACCTCCGACGAGGGCGGCGTGCCGTCGCAGGATAAGGCCTTTATCCGGGAGTGAACCGAAAGAGCCCGCTTCCGCAAGAACAAAAACAAACCTGTCGTATGGCGGACCATACGGCAGGTTTTTGCTTTCTTCTGAAATGTACGAGGGCAGGGGGCTGGCCGCCTGCCCTCGGCGCCTTGCAAGCAAACGGGCCAGCGGTTACACCACCCACTGCCACACAGCGTAAAGCAGCAGCAGATGGGCCGGGTAAAAGGCGTAGCAGGCGTATTGGAACCACTTGGAATGAGGACCCTGCTGGCCGCTGTACAGCCAGATTGGAATCAGCGCCAGCAGGGCAAAGCCCTGCTGCACGATCAGCAACTCGTACCCGGCCACCGTGACGGAATAGTAGTAGCCGCCCAGCATGCCGAGGTTCAGAACGGCCAGGCATACGAGCTGCCCCAGGCGGCTCCACCAGGTTTTCTGGTGGAAAAAGTAAAAGACCAGCACCGTCAGCACACCAGCGCCAAAGTAATCCACCATGGTCAGCGTGCCCAGCAAAAACCCGGCCAGAATGATCAAAGCGGAGAGCGGCACGGTCAGCCACCATTTGCCGAGGGCCTTTGCCTTTTCCAGCAGCAGGATGGCCGCCAGCGCGATGAGGAAGGTCCAGAGCACATTTTGGTGGAACGGGTACACCATCGAGCTGCTGTACAGCAGATTGAACGGGATCTCCGAAACAACGGCGGCCAAAAACAGCCGGCCTGCGTACCTGCGCACATTGGAGGTGTGAAAATACCCCTCCGCGATCATAAACGCAAAAAGCGGAAACGCCGCCCGCCCAATGCAGGTCAGCCACTCCTGCGCCGGCAGCAGGGTGGCCCAGAGATGGTCGCACAGCATCAGGGCCATGGCCAGCAGGTGCAGGGCAAACGAGTTGAGCCCCTGGAATTTACGGTTCGTCATGGTTTGATTTCTCCTCTGTTGGCCGGAGGATCGACCTCCGGGCGGGTTGATGCGGCATAGCTGCCGCAGCGAAATAGAGCTTCACTCTCCGGCCTGCGGCTGGGGGCCGTGCGGCGCGGCGGGGGCTACGCTGCATACGGTCAAAACCGTTCCGTCCACGCAAAAGCGTACCTCCAGCCCGGCAAAGGCAAAGCCGTAGACCCGCTGCGGGTCCTGCTGGTACGAGGGACGCGGGTCGCCGGCCAAAACGCCCAGCAAAGCGGCGCGTTTATCCGCCGGCACCTGCTCCAGCCACCGGGCGGGGAACTCCACCTCCAGCGCGCGCGGCGCGGCCGTGTCGGCAAAGCCGCCCCGTGCGCCCGGCCGGCTGTCTGCATAAGGCAGGTAGGGTTTGATATCATAAATAGGGGTGCCGTCCATCAGGTCGGCGCCGGCGATCTGCACGACACAGCCCAGCAGCGGGTCCCGGCGGATGCCCTCCAGCCGCACGCAGGAAAGCCCCAGCGGGTTCGGGCGGAACGGTGAGCGCGTGGCAAACACCCCCATGCGGGTGTTGCCGCCCAGCCGGGGCGGCCGCACGGTGGCCGACCAACGGCCATCGGGCCGCCGCGCCTGCGAAAATTCCCAGATCAGCCACAGGTGGCTGTAGCCCTCCAGCCCGCGCAGTGCGTCCGGCACGCGGTATTCCGGCTCAAATACGATCTCGGCGCGCAGCGCGTCCACCAGCCCGCTTTGCCGCGGGATGCCGAATTTGGTGGCAAAATCGCTGTGGATGCGGGCGATCACGCGCAGCTGCAGTGGTTCGTTCATGCAAGGCGGCTCCTTTCGCGCCCGCCCCGCAGCCGGGGAAACGGGCAGATTCAGGCTTTATTATACCGCGTTCCCGGCCGGCGTGCAACGCCTGCCGCAATGGGCAGGGCTGTCACAAATTATTTACACTTATTCAAACAAATGTAAGAAAATGCTTATAGCGCTGTTATTTTTTGTCTGCTATAACAAAAGCAGGTGAGAGCTTCCGCGCGTTGTACGGGAGCAAGGAGGAAACGCTATGAACGAAGTCAAAACCCCCAAAAAACCGTTGATGTATTATTACGGCGTCATGATGCTGGCGCTGCTGCTGTTCAACTTTCTGGCGGTGCCCTGGATGGCGGAGCGCCGCATTCAGGAGGTGGACTACGGCACCTTTATTGCCATGACCGAGAACGGCCAGGTGGATCGGGCGGAGATCGACGAACAGCAAAACCAGATCCTGTTTACCGACAAAGAGACCGGCCAGGTGTACAAGACCGGTATGGTCTATGACCCGGACCGCACCGCCCGCCTGTACGAAAACGGCGTGGATTTTTACGGCCAGATCATCGAGCAGACCTCGCCGTTTTTGACGCTGCTGCTGTACTATGGCCTGCCCAGCGTGTTCATCATGGGGGTGGGGCATGTCAGGTCCAAAATGCGGTGG
>CAMFSB010000139.1 GCA_945982465.1 uncultured Faecalibacterium sp.
GTGTCCACCAACGTGAGCGCGCTGGAAAAGGGCGGCTACATTTACCGCGAAAAGCGCAGCGGCAACGCCAAGGTGGTGCATTTGTACTGCACCCCCGCCGGCGAAAAGCTGAGCACGTTGTATGTGGCCAAAACCACGCTGGATATCATGAAGATCCAGTCGGAGCTGCTCAAAACCAATTCGCAGGCGGAGCTCAACGCGTTCTGCCATGTGCTGCACCAGTATCTGCGGCTGATCACCAAGGAGACCGGCCGCGGCTGAGCCTTTTTGCGCAATGGGATCTCCCCCGCCCACCGGGTGGGGGAGATTTTTTGCGCGGCTCGGTTTTCAGCCCGGGGCGGCTGCCGTGCCCGCCTTATTCCTGCACGGAAGCGGCGGGTACAGGGGCTGCCGCCGTGGGGGCCGGCTCCTTCAGGGCAAACTGGAACGCAAACGCAACGCAGGCGCAGCCTACCATCACCAGCAGCGGCGCGGTAAACGAGCCGCTGGCCACCATAATGGCGGTAACACCGGAGATGAAGAAGGTGTTGACCAGCGAGCGCATGTTGCACAGGCTGAAGTTGATGCTGAAGTTTTCGTTGCCGAAAAAGCTGCGGATGACCACCGGCGCCAGAACCGGGCCGTAGCCGTAGCCCAGGCCGGTGAGCGCAATGCCCAATACGGCCAGCGGCTGCATCTGCAGCAGCAGCGCCGCCAGCAGGCACAGGCCCGAACCCAGTACGGTCAGGCTGCCGGCCAGCATGGTGATTTTGCGGCCAAAGCGGTCGTACACCGCGCCGAACAGGATGCGGCTCAGCCCGTTAAAGGCCGACATCACACCCACCAACGTGGCGGCGGTGCCCGCCGTGATCTTTACCGACAGGCAGTAATCGTACAGCAAAGCAGACATGGAGCTGCCCATACAGCCATTGAACAGCAGGTAGATCACCAGCACCCAAAAGCTGGCCTGCCGCAGCACCTGCGCAGGCGGGTACTCCCGCGTGCTGGCGCCGCGGCTGCCCGCGGCGGGCGCCGGGGCGCGCCCCCGGAACAAAACGGCGCACAGCAGCAAAGACGCCGCCGCCAGCGTGCCCAGCAGCAGGTAGCAGCCGCGCCAGCCCACACCGGGCACATCGAACAGCTTGGTGGCCGGCCGGCCCACGATCAGCGCGCTGCAGCCAAAGCCCATCATCAGGATGCCGCTGCTCAGGCCGGGCCGGTCGGTAAACCAGCTGCCCACCCAGGCCAGCAGCACCGGGTATGCAATGCCAAAGCCGCCACCCACCAGGCCGCTGAAATACACAAATAACTGTGCCACACTGCCGCCCTGCAGCCGGGACATCAGGCCGTAGCCGACAAACATCAGCACGCCGCCCAGCGCCAGCGTAACGCGGTGGCCGGCTTTTTTGGACAGCGCGCTGCCCAGAATGCTGCCTGCGCTGAACACACAGAACGACAGCGAGTAGGCCAGCGAAAGCTGGGTGGGCTGCCAGCCGAAGTTTTCGGCCAGCGGCACTTTCAGCACCGACCAGCTGTAAATGGTGCCCATGCACAACATGGTCGCTGTACCCAGCGCCAGATACAGCCAGCGGATGCCCGCAAAGGGGTGTTGTTTCATGATTTGTACCAAATTACCTTTCAAACATAAAGGCGGCAGAGGCTTTGACCTCTGCCGCCTCCTTTTGCTTATAAGCGAATACAGGGGTTTGCCGCAGTGGCGGGCGGCCCGGCCTGTTCGGCAGGACGCTTTTGCTGGGGCAGCCGGCCGGTACATCACGCGCCGGGCCGGTGCGGCATGACCGCGCCCCGTGCCGGCAGGTGCAAAACTGTCTGCTATGGGATGGGGCGTCCCCCGGAAGGAACGCCCCATCCTTTTTTATTCAAAACGATCTGATAAATTTCATTTCTCCGAGGAACTGAGGGTGTGAACGAACTGTAAGCTTACTTCTCCGCAGCAGCGGCAGCGCGATGCTTGATGATCATGCGATCGCTGATGAACGCGCAGACCAGGCCCAGAACAGCAGCAGCAATGCAGGTACCGAAGATCATCTTGAACGCACCGGTGCCGTACTGCTCAAGCCAGCCGCCGCACATGGAGGAGTAGAAGGTGTCGGGCAGGAAGCCCAGCAGGGAAGCGATGCCGATCACGGAACCAACCATGTTCTTCGGCGTGCCGGACTCATCGATGGTAGCGTAGTACAGAGCACGGAACACGCTGTGGCACATGGACAGAAGGATCATGATGATCAGCAGGGGCCACATAAAGGCGGCAGTGCCGGGCATCAGGATCATGATCGCAAAGCCGGCGACCAGAATGATGCCAGCGCCGATGATGGGCTTGGAGGAGCGGCCGAACTTGGTGGCCAGCAGGGCAGCAGAGGAAGCGCCGATCAGGCCGCAGATCACAGCACGGTAGCTGGTGAACGGAACGGTGATGCTGGTGCTCATGCCGCAGACCTGCTGCAGGTACGGGGCATAGTAGGAGGACGCAGCGCCGATCAGGGAGCCGCAGAAGATCATGCCGGCCAGCAGGTAGGTAACGGGCAGCTTGAACGCGCCGCCCATGGCCTTGATGCTCTCGACCAGGCCCTTGTTGGTGGCGTTGACGTTCTTGGGCTCGGGCATCAGAATGGCCAGCAGGATGCCGACAACGATCATGATGATGCCGCAGGTGCGGATGATGGTGCTCATGGCAACATCGCTGCCGCGGCCGGACAGAGCCGCAAAGATGGTAACGAACAGCGTGGTGACCAGCAGGCCGCAAACGCTGCGGCCGGCTTCCAGGCTGCCGAACATGCCGCCCTGCTCGCTGGCATCAGCGATCAGGTTGATGCACTTGATGGAGGAGGACCAGTAGGTCAGAACGGTGGTAACGGCAAACAGGATGAAGATCAGCTGCAGGGTGGCGTAGCTGGGGAAGGTGGACTCCCACAGGCCCAGAACGCCGGTGCCGACCATCGAGATGACCATCAGCTTCTTGGCGTCGAACTTGTCGGCGATCCAGCCGCCGGGCAGGTACAGGATGACGTTGGCAATGCCGTACACGTTCAGCAGGCGGCCGTAGTCAGCGTCACGGCCAACCAGGCCCATGGCTTCCTGCAGCGGGGTGTAGTAGTAGTACATCAGGTAGGGCAGCTGATAAATGGTGTTCAGCGAAAGGATCATGAGGATCAGAGTCAGGATCTTCGCTGTCTTATTGCTTTTGTTTACATTGGGCATAAGTAGCCCCTCCCATCCAAATTTCACTTGCGTCCCCGGAGAAAGGACTTTACCATTGTGCACCGCCCGGCCGCTGGGAATGAGAAGCGTGCGGCAGGGCAGATGCGCTTTGCTCAGCATCGTTGTTTCGGCACTATCGCGGCGTTGGGATAAAACATGCCGTGCACCGGCCGGTTTACGGCCGGCTGCGGCTCAAGTGGAAGTTGCCGCCGATCAATTCGTTGGCCGGCAGCAGCATGACAAATGCGTTGGGGTCGATGCTTTGCAGCAGCCGTTTTACCTTGGGTACTTCCTGCGGGCGCACGGCCAGCAGCATAACGTTGCGGTTCACGTTGGTGTACATGCCGGTGCCCTCCAGCCGGGTAACAGCCCGGCCCAGAGCCTGCATCAGCGGGTCGGCAATGCGGTGCGGCTCCATGGCCGTTACAACCATGCACAGCGAGCCGCGCTCAAAGCCCAGCACGATGCGGTCCGACACAATGGAGCACACCGCAATGGTGATGATGGCGTAAAGGCCTACCTCGATGTCGCCAAAGGCGATCATAGCAAGGATCACCACGCCGCCGTCGATAAACACGCACATCTTGCCCACGCTCATGGCGGGGAACCGCTTGACCATCAGCCGGCTCAGCAGGTCGGTGCCGCCGGTGGAGCCGTTGCCCAACGTCAGCAGCGCCATGCCGACGCCGTAGATCACGCCGCCGTACACGGCGGCTACCAGCGGGTTGTCCGTCAGAGTGGGAAAAACTGTAAACAGCTCGATGGAAGCGGAGTACACCGTTGCGCCGATAATCGCGCCGATGGTGTAGCGCCAGCCGTTTACGACCAGCGACGAAAGCAGGATCGGCACGTTCATCAGAAAGACCAGCGCGCCCACACTGACCGGGAAAACCTGCGTCAGAACAATGGCAATACCGGAGATGCCGCCGGCGGCAATGTTGTTGCCCACCAAAAACAAATCCAGCGCCAGGGAATACATCAAAATGCCGCCCAGCGTGCAGAGCAGGTTTTTTACATGCGGATGGCCGTCGAACAGCTTTTCCAGTTGCATAGGGAAATTCCTCGCAGATCAGCTTGTTAGGCCTGTTGTGCCGGGCGGGGCTGCCTGCCCGGTACAGTTCACAGGTCAGATCAGCCCATTATAGGGCAGCGCCCAGCCGAACAGCAGTACCAGCGTGGTAAGCACGCCGGCCGCGATCAGCACAATGCCGTACACCTTGTCCCGCTTGTAATCGGCGGGCACCTTTTCCGCGTCCGGCAGAACCATCAGCTTGGCGCGGTAGGCGGTCTCGGTGGCGGTAACGGGGTGCAGCTTGCTGCCGATCACGGCAAAGATCAGGCTGCAGTAAATGCCCATGAAGAACGGGTCCAGGAAGTTGACAAAGACGGAGCTGAACGGCGCAATGCCGAAGCCTACCAGGAATTTGGGGATCATAAAGCCCAAAAAGCCTGCGATCATGCTCCAGCGCGCGCCGGTAGCGGACAGCTTCTTGCTCACCACGCTGCCCACGCCGGGCACCACCCAGCTGGCGGCAATGATGGTGGAAGCGAACCACGAGATGATGCGCACGCCGCCCAGGCCCAGGTAGGCCAGAACCAGCGCCACAACGCCCACCACCAGCATGACGATGCGGCTGACGCGCAGCTGCTGCTTTTCGTCCTTGAACTCCACCTGCACAATGTCGTTGGTGACCGAGAAGCCCACAACGCTCAGGAAGGTAGAGGCCGACGAAAGGCCTGCGGCCATGATGCCGGCCAGCACCAGCGTGCCCACCAGCTTGGGCATCACGTTGAAGGATGCCCAGATCAGCACGCGCTGGGGATCTTCCAGGCTGGGGTTCAGGTTCAGCACCGAAATGCTCATCAGGTTGAGGAACAGCAGGAACACCACCGTGCAGATCGCCGCGATAGCGCCCGAACGGAAGGTGACGTGCTCGCTTTTGGCCATTAGGTTGCGGCCGGCCTGCCAGGGCGAGACGGCCACCGTGATCAGCCAGATGATGCCCATGGTGATGGTGTACATCATGGCGCCGAACACATCCGAAGCGCCGGTGCCGGG
>CAMFSB010000140.1 GCA_945982465.1 uncultured Faecalibacterium sp.
CGTGATGATCGCGGGGGGCGTGGGCACGGCCGTGGGCGTAAACGCCCTGCTGTCCAAATCCCTGGGCGAAAAGGATTTTGAAAAAGTGAACCGCGCCGCGGCCAACGGCATTTTCCTCGAGCTGGCCAGCTGCGCGGTGTTCATGCTGGTGGGCCTGACGCTGCTGGGCGTATACTTCGGCGCGCAGACCAAAGACCCCGAGATCGCCCGCTACGGCAAAGACTACCTGTTTATCTGCTGTGTATTCAGCCAGGGCTTCTTTACCGCCGCCGTGATGGAAAAGCTGCTGGCGTCCACCGGCAAAACCAAGTACACCATGTACAGCCAGTTGGCCGGCGCCGTCACCAATATCATTCTGGACCCGATCTTTATTTTCGGCTACGCGGGCCAGTTCTTTGCCGGTACCCGCGGCGCGGCCATGGCCACGGTCATCGGCCAGTTCGTTTCGGCGGGCGTGGGCATTTACTTCAACCTCACCGTCAACAAGGAAGTCACCTTCAGCTTTAAGGGCTTCCGGCCGCATCTGCCCACCATCGGCCGCATTTACGCGGTGGGCGCGCCCAGCATTGCCATGCAGTGCGTGGGCAGCGTGATGACCTTTGTGATGAACCGCATCCTGATGGCGTTCAGCGCAACGGCCGTGGCAGTGTTTGGCGTGTACTTCAAGCTGCAGAGCTTTGTGTTCATGCCGTTGTTCGGCATGAACAGCGGCATCGTGCCCATCATCGGCTACAACTACGGCGCGCGCAAGCCCGAGCGCATCATCAAAACCATCAAGCTGGGCTGCCTGTATGCCGAGTCCATCATGCTCATCGGCTTTTTGCTGTTCCAGCTGTGCCCGGGCGCATTGCTGAGCCTGTTTGCCGCCAGCGACACCATGGTCAGCATCGGCACGGCGGCGCTGCGCACCATCTCGCTGCACTTTTTGCTGGCGGGCGTGTGCATCATTTTCTCGTCCACCTTCCAGGCGCTGGGCGAGGGCATGTACAGCCTGTACATTTCGCTGTGCCGCCAGATTTTGGTGCTGCTGCCCGCAGCCTGGCTGCTGGGCCGCCTGGGCAGCGTGAACTATGTGTGGTTCGCGTTCCCCATCGCGGAAGTGGTCAGCCTGATTCTGTCCACAACGTTTATGGTGCGTACCTACAAAAAGGTCATCCGCCCGCTGTACGATGCCCCCGCCGAGCCGGTGATCCGCCGGGATTGACCTTTTTTGGTGAAAAATGTCACGCGGTGTTCACAGTTTTATGGTATACCAAACGGGCAGACTGTGAATGGACGGCCGGGGCTTTGCGCCGGCCCGGGCAGAAAAGGATGTGTTGGCTGTGAAAAAAATCAAATGGCATACGCTGGCGCTCAGTGTGATCTATCTGGCGCTGGGCGTGTTTCTCATCGCCGCGCCCGGCGTTACGCTGAACGTGGTGTGCTACCTGATCGGCGGCACGGTGCTGGTGTGCGGCGTGCTGCAGCTGGTGCGCTATTTTACCCAGAAGGACGGCATGTTCTTTGCGCCGCTGACGCTGTTTTTCGGTATCCTGTGCCTGGCCATCGGCGGGTTTCTGATCGTGCGCAGCGACATTGTGCTGCGCATCCTGCCGGTGATGTTCGGCCTGTTTGTGGTGTTCGACAGCATCACACGCGTCCAGAACGCGCTGGAGCTGCGCCGCTGCCAGTACCATAACTGGTGGGTCTTTTTGCTGCTGGGCGTGCTCAGCATCGCGCTGGGCATCCTGATGATCGCCAACCCCTTTGCCACGCTGGAAACGCTGGTCATGGCCATCGGCGTGATCCTGACCATTGAGGGCGCGCTGAATCTGGCCAGCAGCCTGTACACCACGCTGGCCGTGCGCCGCTTTTTGAAGCTGAACCCGGTGGCCAACGCGGCGGTGGAGGCGGTTACCGGCCTGGATCTGGACGGCGACGGCATGGTGGCCGCCCCCACCGAGGCCGCCACCGTGGAGGGCGTGGCCCGCGAGGTGGACGGCGAGCCGGACACCGAGGCCGTGCCGGAAACGCCGGAGCAGGGCGGCTGAACCCGCCCTTGCAGCAGATGTGTGGATGCCGCCGGCGCGCCTGCCCCATACGGGGCCGCCGGCGGCATTTGTGTGCAAACCAAACGAAAATGAGGAAAAACTATGGAACGGTATGATCTGATCATTGTAGGCGCAGGCCCGGCGGGCATTTTTACCGCCCTGGAACTGCTGCGGCGCGGCAGCAAGGCCAGTATCCTGCTGGTGGAAAAGGGTAAGCCGGTGGAAAAGCGCCACTGCCCCAAACAGGAGGTGGGCCACTGCATCAACTGCAAGCCCAGCTGCGCCATCACTACGGGCTTTTCGGGCGCGGGCGCCTTTTCGGACGGCAAGCTCAGCCTGTCGTATGAGGTGGGCGGCGAGCTGCCCAGCCTGATCGGGGAGGAGCTGGCCCAAAGCCTGATTGACTACACCGACGGCATTTATCTGGAATTCGGCGCCGACCCGCATGTGGAGGGCATCTACGAGGGCGAGGAAATCAAGGAGATCCGCAAAAACGCCATCCACGCGGGCCTGAAGCTGGTGGACTGCCCCATCCGCCATCTGGGCACCGAAAAGGCCCAGCAGCTGTATCTGGACATCCAGAACTACCTGCTGGCGCAGGGTGTGGAGATGCGCTTTGGCGTGGAGTGTGAAAACATCCTGCTGGAAAACGATGTGTGCAAGGGCGTGGTGCTGCGCAAAGCCGGCGGCAGCGAGCCGGGCGCGGAGGTGTACGCCGACACGGTGGTGATTGCCACCGGCCGCCGCGGCGCTGACTGGCTGGAAAAGCTCTGCGCCGAGCACAACATTGCCCACGCCCCCGGCACGGTGGATATCGGCGTGCGGGTGGAGTGCCGCAACGAGGTGATGGAAAAGGTCAACAAGGTGCTGTACGAATCCAAGCTGATCGGCTACCCCAAGCCCTGGAAGAACAAGGTGCGCACCTTCTGCCAGAACCCGGGCGGCTTTGTGGCGCAGGAAAACTACGACAACGATCTGGCCGTGGTCAACGGCCACAGCTTTAAGGAGACCAAAAGCGAAAACACCAACCTGGCCATTCTGGTCAGCCACAATTTCACCGAGCCGTTCAACCAGCCCATCGCCTACGCCCAGAAGGTGGGCGAGCTGACCAACATGCTGGGCGCGGGGCACATCCTGGTGCAGCGCTACGGCGATATTCTGGACGGCAAGCGCACCTGGGCCAAGGAACTGGCCCAGAGCAACGTGCGCCCCACCCTGAAGGACGCCGTGGCCGGCGACATCACGGCGGCCATGCCCTACCGCGCCATGACCAACATCATCGAGTTCATCAAAATGCTGGATCAGGTGGTGCCGGGCTTTGCCGCCAACGAAACGCTGCTGTACAGCCCGGAGCTGAAGTTCTATTCCAACAAGGTCAAGATGAACGCCGATCTGGATACCAACATCCGGGGCCTGCATTGCCTGGGCGATTCGTCGGGCTGGACCCGCGGGCTGATGATGTCCAGCGTGATGGGCGTGCTGATGGGCCGCAAGCTGGCCGAAAAAGAGAAAAACAGCCTGTAAGCGAAAAACAGCCGGCGCAAAAGCGGCGGCCCGGCGGCAGCGCTGCCCCCAAAGCGGCAGGCTGCCGGAGCCGGGCGGCGCTTTGCACCGCGCCGCCGCAGGCGGAAAAGGAGCGTGCGCAGAATGCTGGAACGCTATTGCATCGATCACAAGGGCGGCTACGACCCCAAACGCTTCGACCCGGGCGACACGGGGGCTTTCCACGATAAAAAGCAGGCCGAGGCCGCCATGCAGGAAAATCTGGCCGAGATCCAGCGGCTGCAACAGCGGCTGTACGCCGATAAAAAGGAGGGCGTGATCTTCCTGTTTCAGGCCATGGACGCCGCCGGCAAGGACGGCACCATCCGGGCGGTGCTGTCCTGCCTGTCGCCCCACGGTGTGCGCGAGGCCGCGTTCAAAAGCCCCTCGGCCGACGAGCTGGCCCACGACTTTTTGTGGCGCATCGAGAGGGAGGTGCCCGCCAAAGGCGAGATCGCCATTTTCAACCGCAGCCATTACGAGGACGTGCTGATCGGCCGCGTGCACAGGCTGTACGAAACACAGCCCCACGCCGCCCGCATCGACCCGGACGACATTCTGGAACAACGCTACGAGGACATCTGCAACTGGGAAAAGTACCTGTACCACAACAGCGTGCGCATGGTCAAGATCTTTTTGAACCTGAGCTACCAGGAGCAGGCGGCCCGCTTTCTGGCCCGCATCGAGGACCCGGAAAAGAACTGGAAGTTCAGCACGGCCGACATCAACGAGCGCAAATACTGGGCGGACTATCAGGCCGCCTTTGCCGAGGCCATCAACCGCACGGCCGCAAAGCACTGCCCCTGGTATGTGGTGCCCGCTGACCACAAGTGGTATATGCGCTGGCTGGTCAGCGAGATCATCGTGCACACGCTGCGGGAGATGGCCCCCCAGTGGCCGGTGCTGCCCGTGGGCGAAAAGAAAAACCTGGACGATCTGGCCCCGCTGCTGCGCGAGCAGTGCGGCAAAAAAGGCCGGAACAAAGCCGGCGGCGCGCCCCAATAAAGCCGCCCGCGCAAAAAAGGCAAAACAAACAGCGCCCCGCAGCCCTGTGCAGTGTGCACGGGCTGCGGGGCGCTGCGTTTGCATCCAGCAGGGTCGGCGCGCAAAAGCGCCGGGTCAGTCCACGACCTCGACCTTGGCCATGCGGCCGGGAGTGTTGGGCTTGTCGTTCCAGTCGGTGTTCACCGCGGCGATCTTGTCCACTTCCTCCATGCCGGCCACCACATGGCCGAACGCGGCGTACTGGCCGTCCAGATGGGGGGCGTCCTTGTGCATGATGAAGAACTGGCTGCCGGCGCTGTTGGGGTCCATCGCACGCGCCATGCTGATCACGCCGCGGGTGTGCTTGATGGGGTTGGTTACGCCGTTCATGGCAAATTCGCCCTTGATGTTCCAGCCCGGGCCGCCGGTGCCGGTGCCCAGCGGGCAGCCGCCCTGGATCATAAACCCGGGGATCACGCGGTGGAACGTCAGGCCGTTGTAAAAGCCGCTGTTCACCAGCTTCAAAAAGTTTGCGCAGGTAATGGGCGCGGCTGCCTCGTCCAGCTCAATGTCGATCACGCCGCCGTCTTCCATTGTAATACGAACCATAATGCTCTGTTGCTCCTTAATTTCTGTGTGTGATGTGATGCGCCGCGCCGCCCGGCACGGCCCCTTGC
>CAMFSB010000141.1 GCA_945982465.1 uncultured Faecalibacterium sp.
CCGGCACAAAACCGCGTCCGCCCTTAAATTTTATTCGTATTTTCGTTCTTTTTACGTTCCGTTCACTTTCTTTTTACAGCGGCATTTTGGGAAAATTCCGTGAAAATCTTAAATTTCCGCTTTTCATCGTCAAATTTCTGCGGTATAATGGTCCCCGGTTACAAATTCGTAACATATCCGCAACATTTTACAGACCAAACAGAGGTGACCTATGCTCAAAAAGACGATCGCGCTTGTGGTCACGCTGCTGTGTATCCTGACACTGGTGCCCGCGGCTTTTGCAAGCGACTTGATGGAGGACGGGCGGTTCTATTCCAAGCAGGACCGCAGCCGCACCTGCACGCTGGCTTCGGCCGCCATGATGCTGCGCCGCCGGGCGTATCTGGACGGCAACGAGGCGTTTTCCGAAATGACCGAAAGCGACCTGCGCTCCACCGCGTGGTACAACGGGCTTTCGCACAACTTTACATATAAAGGTATGACGGTGGCCTACGGCTCTATCTCCGGCACGGCCGAGCAGCGCGAGCAGGCGCTGGCCGCCCTGCTGGCCGAGCACCCCGAGGGCATTGTGGCCTACGACCGTTCGCGGCCCCACGCCATTCTGCTGACCGACTACACCGACGGCATGTTCTACTGCGCCGACCCGGCCAACGGCACCGGCTACGGCCGCATGCCCGTGGCCTATGCCAGCATCGAACTGCGCCGGGTGTCGGGCTACTGGTATGTGTCGGCGGACGAAAACATCCCCTACGGCACCGGCGAAGTGGACGGGCTGGCGCTGCTGGGTGTGTTCTACCCCGAAAACGTGCGCACCGGCTCCGGCTTTAATCTGGGCGGCATGCTGCGCTGCGGCGCGGACGACACCATTCTGCAGGTGGAGATCCAGATCCTGGCCGAGGATGGCAGCATTCTCCAGTACGCCGCCGCCCTGCCCGACGAGGGCGCCCGGGAATGGTCGTTCCGCGCGCTGAACCGCGACATCCGCTTCAGCACGCTGGCCGACGGCGTTTACACCTTTTATGTGGTGGCGCAGGATTCCGCCGGCGGCACGCTGACCTTTGTGCGGCAGTTCACGGTGTCCGGCGAGGGCACCCACACCTTATATTATTGGTCGAACAAGCCTGTGGAGGCTGCGGCCTGATCGGTTTTTGGCGTTTGGCGCCCCGCACAGCGGGGCGCTTTTTTTGCTGCTGCTTTGCCCGGGCGGCGGGGCCGCCGGGCCGTTTGGGGCCGGCGCCGGGCTACCGGACGGCTGATAAAAACTGCGCCCATTTTTTGTCGCATTTGCCGAATTTGCCGTTTCGCCCGCCCGCAAACACAAGATATAGTGTTTTGGTTCTTGACGAAACGCAAAATAATGGTATGATAAGCCTTGACGGAACACAAAATGATGGTATGATAAAAGGCACCTGCCGGTCAACAGCCATCCGGCCTGCGCGCCCGGCGCGCCGGCATACGCCCCTACACAGCATTTTCAAGCGGAGGAAGGACAAAATCTATGAAAATCATCAAGCGCAGCGGCGCCGAGGCCGTTTTTGACATCACCAAGATCATTGTGGCGGTCGGCAAGGCCAACAAGGTGGTGGGCGACGAGCACAAGCTGACCAACGCCCAGATCCAGACCATCGCCGCCAACGTGGAGCAGCAGTGCACCCGCATGGGCCGCGCGGTGAGCGTGGAGGAGATCCAGGATATGGTCGAGGACCAGATCATGGACCAGAAGGCCTTTGAGGTGGCCCGCAAATATATCACCTACCGCTATGTGCAGAACCTGAAGCGCCAGTCCAACACCACCGACGAGCGCATCCTGACCCTGATCGAGTGCAACAACGAGGAGGTCAAGCAGGAAAACGCCAACAAGAACCCCACCGTGAACAGCGTGCAGCGCGACTATATGGCGGGCGAGGTGTCGAAGGACCTGACCGACCGGCTGCTGCTGCCCGCCGAGATCGTGCAGGCCCACAAGGAGGGCATCATCCACTTCCACGACGCGGACTATTTTGCCCAGCACATGCACAACTGCGATCTGGTGAACCTGGAGGATATGCTGCAGAACGGCACGGTCATTTCGGGCACCTACATCGAAAAGCCCCACAGCTTTTCGACGGCGTGCAACATTGCCACCCAGATCATTGCGCAGGTGGCCTCGAACCAGTACGGCGGCCAGAGCATCAGCCTGACCCATCTGGCCCCGTTTGTGGACGTGAGCCGCAAAAAGATCGCGGCCGAAGTCGAGGACGAGATGAAAGGGCTGGATGTTTCCGCCGAGCGCAAAAAGGCCATTGTGGAGCGTCGCCTGCGCGCCGAGATCAACCGCGGCGTGCAGACCATCCAGTATCAGGTGGTCACGCTGATGACCACCAACGGCCAGGCGCCGTTCATCACGGTGTTCATGTACCTGAACGAGGCCGGCGATGACGAACGGCTCCGGGCCGACCTGACGATGGTGATCGGGTAGCCCATCAGCCTGCGCTACCAGGGCGTGAAGAACGAGCAGGGCGTGTGGATCACCCCGGCGTTCCCCAAGCTGATCTATGTGCTGGAAGAGGATAACGTCCGCCCCGGCACCCCCTACTACTACCTGACCGAGCTGGCCGCCAAGTGCACAGCCAAGCGCATGGTGCCGGACTATATCAGCGAAAAGAAGATGCTGGAGCTGAAGGTGGACAAAAACGGCGAAGGCCACTGCTACACCTGCATGGGCTGCCGCAGCTTTTTGACCCCCTATGTGGACGAAAACGGCAAGCCCAAATACTACGGCCGGTTCAATCAGGGCGTGGTCACCATCAACCTGGTGGATGTGGCGCTTTCGTCCGGCGGCGACTTTGAAAAGTTCTGGGATATCTTTGAGGACCGGCTGGAGCTGTGCCACCGCGGCCTGCAGGCCCGGCACAACCGGCTGGTGGGCACCCCCAGCGACGCGGCCCCCATCCTGTGGCAGTACGGCGCGCTGGCCCGCCTGAAAAAGGGCGAAAAGATCGACAAGCTGCTGTACGGCGGCTATTCCACCATCAGCCTGGGGTACGCGGGCCTGTACGAGTGCGTCAAGTATATGACCGGCAAGAGCCATACCGACCCGGCTGCCAAGCCCTTTGCCCTGCAGGTGATGCAGAAGATGAACGACAAGTGCAAGGAGTGGAAGGCCGCCGAGAACATGGATTACTCGCTGTACGGCACGCCGCTGGAATCCACCACCTACAAGTTCGCCAAGAGCCTGCAAAAGCGCTTTGGCCTTATCCCGGGCATCACCGACAAAAACTATATCACCAACAGCTACCATGTGCACGTTACCGAGCAGATCGATGCGTTCACCAAGCTGAAGTTTGAGAGCGAGTTCCAGCAGCTCAGCCCGGGCGGCGCCATCAGCTATGTGGAAGTGCCCAACATGCAGGACAATCTGGAAGCCGTGATGAGCGTGCTGCAGTTCATCTACGACAACATCATGTACGCCGAGCTGAACACCAAGTCGGACTACTGCCAGTGCTGCGGCTACGACGGTGAAGTGCAGATCGTGGAGGACGACGGCAAGCTGGTCTGGCAGTGCCCCAAGTGCGGCAACCGCGACCAGAACAAGCTGAACGTGGCCCGCCGTACCTGCGGGTATATCGGCACCCAGTTCTGGAACCAGGGCCGCACGCAGGAGATCAAGGACCGCGTGCTGCACCTGTAAGTGAAATTTCCCCGTTCGACCGCATTGCGGGCGGCTGCGCGGCGCACCGGCGCTGCTGCCGCCCGTTTTTTGCGCCGCGCGGCGGTGCAAAGGGAAAGGAGCGTTTTTATGAATTACGCCGCCATCAAGACCTGCGACATCGCCAACGGCCCCGGCGTGCGCACCAGCCTGTTTGTATCGGGCTGCACCCACCACTGCAAAAACTGCTTTAACGAGGTGGCGTGGGATTTTGCCTACGGCGAGCCGTTTACCAAGCAGGTACGCAACCGCATTTTTGAAAGCTGCGCGCCGGACTACGTGGCCGGGCTGTCGCTTTTGGGCGGCGAGCCAATGGAGCCGGCCAACCAGCGGGAGCTTTTGCCCTTTGTGCGCAACTTCCGCACGCTGTACCCCCAAAAGGATGTGTGGTGCTATTCGGGCTACACGTGGGAGCAGCTGACCGGCGCCGAGCCGTGCCGCTGCCGGTGCGAAGTGACCGACGAGCTGCTGGCGCTGCTGGACGTGCTGGTAGACGGCCGCTTTGAGCAGGATCTGTACGACATCAGCCTGCGCTTCCGCGGCAGCGCAAACCAGCGCATCATTGATGTAAAACAAAGCCTGGCCGCCGGGCAGCCGGTGCTGTGGCAGGATAAGCCTGTGTTTTCCACGCATACGATGGACTGAGCCGCCCGGCCGGCAGCCGGCCCAAAGCCGGCCCCATCCGCCGCACGGCAAACCGCATAAAACGGCCCCGGACGCCGCCGCAGGCGGGCCGGGGCCGTTTTATTGTATCTGTGCCGGGCTGTGGCGAGGCCGGGGCGCGGCTCAGTCCTCCGCTTCGAGGAACTGGCGCACCAGGGCGGTGAACGCCGCGCCGTACCGGTCGGCCTTGGCTTCGCCCACGCCTTTCACTGCCAGAAACTCGTCGCGGCTGACCGGCTTTTTCTCGCCTATTTCCCGCAGGGTCGCGTCGCTGAAGATCAGATAGGCCGGCAGCTTCTTTTTGGCGGCCAGCCGCTTGCGCAGGGCGAACAGCGCCGCCAGCAGCGCCTCGTCCCGTTCGGTCCGCGGCGACCAGGGCCCCGCGGGCCGGGCGCGGCGGGGGCGGGCTTCGCCGCCGGGGGCGTTTTGCCGGGCCGCCGCCACAAATGCCGCGCGCTGCCGCTGCTTTTCCCGGGCGGCGCAGGCGCCGCAATGGCCGCAAGGGCCGGCGGGCCGTTCACCGAAATAGCTCAAAATAAACCCGCGCAGGCAGTTCTGCGTGGCGGCGTACCAGGTCATCCACTTCAGCCGTTCTTCGGCCTTGCGGGCGGCCTCGGCGCGCACATCGGCGGGCACTTCGCTGTCCGGGTCGTCCCGTTCCTTATCGATGAAATACTGGGCGGTGCGCACGTCCGTACCCGAATACAACAGCACACAGCGGGCCGGGTCGCCGTCGCGGCCCGCGCGGCCCGCCTCCTGATAGTAGCTTTCCAGATCCTTCGGCATATTGTAGTGTACCACAAAGCGCACGTTGGGCTTGTCGATGCCCATGCCGAAGGCGTTGGTGGCCACCATCACCGTGACCCGGTCGTAGAGGAAG
>CAMFSB010000142.1 GCA_945982465.1 uncultured Faecalibacterium sp.
TCCTTATAGTCCGCGCCGTCGGGGATGGCGTTCATGTTGGCTTCGGTAAACAGCTTGTCGTACAGCCGCACCTCGGCGTCCACACTGTGCGCGCAGCTGACCCAGTGGATGGTGCCGCGCACCTTGCGGCCGTCGGCCGGGTTGCCGTTGGCAGTCTCCAGGTCGGCGGTGCAGTGGATGGCGGCAATGCTGCCGTCAGGGTTTTCGTCCACGCCGGTGCACGTTACCAGATACGCACCCATCAGCCGCACCTCGCTGCCCACGGTCAGGCGCTTGAACTTGGGCGGCGGCACCAGCGCAAAGTCGGCCTTGTCGATCCAGATCTCGCGGGTAAAGGCCACCGGCCGGGTCGAAGTGTCGCCCGCGTCGCGGTTGGGGTTGTTGGCGATCTCGAAATACTCGGTCTTGTCGGCGGGGTAATTGTCCACGATCAGCTTTACCGGCTCCAGCACAGCGATGCGGCGCGGGGCGGCCAGGTCCAGCTCGGCGCGGATGCAGGCCTCCAGCTGGCGCATATCCACCAGATTGTCAGCCTTGGAAATGCCGGCTTCCCGCACAAAGGTAAAGATGGAGCTGGCCGTGTAGCCGCGGCGGCGCAGGCCGCACAGCGTGGGCATGCGGGGGTCGTCCCAGCCGTCCACGATCTGCATTTCCACCAGCTCGCGCAGGTAGCGCTTGCTCATCACCGTGTTGGTCACGTTCAGGCGGGCAAACTCGCGCTGCTTGGGGAACTCGCCGCCCACCGTGTTGTTGATGACCCACTCGTACAGCGGGCGGTGGTTTTCAAATTCCAGGCTGCACATGCTGTGGGTAATGCCCTCGATGGCGTCCTGAATGGGGTGGGCAAAGTCGTACATGGGGTAGATGCACCACTTGTCGCCCTGGCGGTGGTGGCTCACATGCTTGATGCGGTAGATGGCCGGGTCGCGCAGGTTCATGTTGGGGCTGGCCAGGTCGATCTTGGCGCGCAGCGTCTTTTCGCCATCAGCAAATTCGCCCGCGCGCATGCGGCGGAACAGCGCCAGGTTTTCTTCGGGCGTGCGGGCGCGGTTGGGCGACGGGCGGCGGGGCGTGCCGGCGTCCGCGCCGGGGTATTCGCGCATTTCGTCGCGGGTCAGGTCGTCCAGATAGGCCTTGCCCTCGCAGATCAGCTTTTCGGCGTACTGGTAGCACTGCTCAAAGTAATCGCTGCCGTAAAAAATGCCGCCGTTGGGCACGGCGCCCAGCCATTCCAGATCCTCCTGGATGCTGTTTACATATTCCATGTCCTCACGGGCAGGGTTGGTGTCGTCAAAGCGCAGGTTGAATTTGCCGCCGTACTGGTTGGCAATGGACCAGTTGATGTAAATGGCTTTGGCGCTGCCGATGTGCAGGTAGCCGTTGGGCTCCGGCGGGAAACGGGTATGAACCCCGCTTACCTTGCCCTCGGCCAGGTCGGCGTCAATGATCTCGGTCAAAAAGTTTTTGTCTGCCATAAATGGCCTCCCTCAAGGTGTTGGATACTGCATAGAACCCCTATAATAGGTTATCATACAACATTTTTGCCTCTGCTTCAAGCTAAAATTCATCGCTGCGGCGCCGCTGCACGGCAAACGCGGGCGCGGTGCGCACAAAGCACACAAACCCCGGCGGGCAAGTCTGTGCACAAAGCCCCTTGACAGGCTGGTGCGGGGGCGTTATCATTTTTTCGGCAAAATGTGCCGGGTGTGTAAAACAGCAAAGAGGAATCGGAAAAATGGGTGCAATCAAGCAGCTTAAACAGACGGAATGGTTTAAAAAAATAAAGTTCTTTATCTTTCTCAACACGGGCCTTGTGCTGACGGCTGTGGGCATCGCCGTGTTCAAAACGCCCAACCACTTCGCATTCGGCGGCACCAGCGGCATTTCGATTTTGCTGGCGGCGGCATTCCCGGGGCTGGATGTGGGCACGGCCATGTGGCTGGTGAACGCGGTGCTGGTGGGTATGGGGCTGTGCGTGCTGGGCCGCAGGGTGATGGGCTGGACGGTCTATTCCTCGTTTGCGTTGTCCTTTTATGTGTCGCTGTGCGAACGGCTCTGGCCCATGCCTGCCCCGCTGACAGGCGACACCTTTTTGGAAATGTGCTTTGCGGTGCTGCTACCCGCCGTGGGCAGCGCGGTGGTGTTCGACGTGGGCGCGTCCACCGGCGGCACTGATATCGTGGCCATGGTGCTGAGCAAGTATACCAGCCTGGAGATCGGCAAGGCGCTGTTGTGCAGCGATTTTGTGATCACCCTGCTGGCGGCGTGGATGTTCGGCCCGGCCACGGGGCTGTACTGCATCCTGGGCTTGGTCGCCAAGGCCTTTGTGGTGGACGGCGTGATCGACAACATCAACCAGCACAAGGTGTGCACGGTGATCTCGAGCCGCAGCGGGCAGGTCAAAACCTTTATTCTCGAAAAGCTGCACCGTTCGGCCACGGTGCAGAAGGCGCTGGGCGCCTATACCAACCAGGAGGAGGAAGTGCTGATGACCGTGCTGAACCGCCGCGAGGCGGCCCGGCTGCGCGCCTACCTGCGGCAGATCGACCCGCAGGCGTTCATCACCATTGTCAGCTCCAGCGAGATCATCGGCAAGGGCTTCCGTTCGATTTGAGCGATCAAACAAATCAAAGGAGGAAATCAGAATGGCACAGGAACCGGTAATGACTGCGGAACAGCTGCGCGAACAGTTTGCCGCAGGCGACAAAAAGCGGGACGCGGGCCTGACTACGCCTGCGGACATCACCCGCGTGGACGATCTGCACTACGGGCCGGACGAAAAATGGAACGCCCTGGACGTGTACTACCCCAAGGGCACGGCCGCCCCGCTGCCGGTCATTGTCAGCTTCCACGGCGGCGGCTATGTGTACGGGGACAAAGAGGTGTACCAGTTTTACTGCATGAGCCTGGCACAGCGGGGCTTTACGGTGGTGAACTTCAACTACCATCTGGCGCCTGAGCACCAGTTCCCCACCCCGCTGGAGGAGGCAAACCAGATGTTCGGCTGGCTCTGCGCCCACGCCGACGAATATTTCATGGATCTGAACAACGTGTTTCTGGTGGGGGATTCCGCCGGCGCACAGATGGCCAGCCAGTATGCCCTGCTGTGGGCCGACCCGGCCTACGCAGCCCTGTTCGGCCTGACGGTGCCCGCGTTCCGGCTGGCGGCGGTGTGCCTGAACTGCGGCATGTACGACCTGCGCCAAACGGCGCAAACCAGCACCGGCGCGGTGGGCAGCTATTTTGCCGCCGACCCTGAGCAAGTGTACGGCGAAAAGCTGGATGTGCTGGACCGCATCGACAGCCGCTACCCGCCCGCCTATGTGATGAGCGCCAGCCACGACTTTCTGCTGGCCAACTGTGCGCCCATGGCCGCGCTGCTGCGCAGCCGGGGCGTAACGGTGGAAAGCAGGGTATACGGCGCGCCGGACGATGCGACCGCCGGCCATGTGTTCCACTGCAACATCCGCCTGCCGCTGGCGGCCCAGTGCAACGATGACGAAACCGCGTTCATGCGCCGCTTTGTGCGCTGAACGGCAAAAAACCGGCAGCAAAAAGAGCTTCCGCCCGCGGGCGGAAGCTCTTTTTTATTGGATCAGCGCAGGGCGCTTATTTGCCGCAGCCGGCGCAGGCGGCGCAGGCGCCCGGCGCGCAGCCGTGCTCACTGGCCCACAGCTCATCGGCCTTGGGCTGCCAGGCCACCGCGTAGGGCTTGCAGCGGTTGAACACGTCCGAAGGTGTTTCGGGGGCCTGCAGGTCGGTGCTGTGCGCGCCGCTGCGGGCCACCATTTCGCCCAGCAGCTCGGGGTTTTCCAGCATGGGGCAGGGCCGCAGGTGGTTGCCGTTGAACGGCTGGCCCTTGTGGTATTCCCGGAACAGCGGCTGCTGCAGACATTCCAGCAGGCTCTTGTCGTGGATGTTGGCGTTGGAATAATGAATGAACACGCACGGCTCCACGTCGCCGTTGGGGTTGATGTGGGCGTACTGGCGGCCGCCGGCAATGCAGCCGTCGATGTATTCGCCGTCGTTCTGGAAGTCGATGCAGAAGATGGGCTTGCCGCCGGTCAGACCGCGGATCTCGCGCACCCGGTGCAGCATATATTCGCGCTCGTCGGGGTCCAGCATCAGGTCCACGTTGGCGCCGTCGCCGATGGGCATGTAGTGGAAATACCAGTTGAAGCGCACGCCGTGGGCGATCAGCATATCCAGAAATTCATCGCTGGTCACGGCCTTGTAGTTGGCCTTGGTGTAGCAGATCGAGGTGCCGAACAAAAGGCCGTTCTCTTTCATCAGGTCCATGGCGCGCAGCACCCTGCCGTACACGCCCTCGCCGCGGCGGCTGTCGTTGGACTCCTCGCTGCCCTCGATGGACAAAAAGAACGCCATGTTACCCACCTTTTTGACCTCCTGACAGAACGCCTCGTCGATCAGTGTGCCGTTGGTGAACAGGTGGAACACCGATTCCTGATGGGCGGCCGCCAGCCTGAGGATATCGTCCTTGCGGCACATCGGCTCGCCGCCGGTGAGCATATACCAGTGGATGCCCAGTGCCTCGCCCTCGGTGACGATCTTTTCCATGTCGTCGTAGCTCAGGTTCAGCCGGTTGCCGTATTCGGCCGCCCAGCAGCCCTTGCAGTGCAGGTTGCACGCCGAGGTGGGGTCAAACAGCAAAATCCACGGCATGTTGCAGTCGTACTGTTTGCGCAGCTGTTCCACATAGTTGTAGCCGTAGAACATGCCCTCGTATACCAGGTTCAGCGCGTTCATCTTGAGGATGTGGGGGTCCAGCTCGGTGATGGCGCGGTAGGCGAACTGCATCCACTTGCCGTCGGCGTTCTGCACGAACGCGGCGGCCTGGTCGATCTGTTCGTCGGTAAAGCGGTTTTTGTTCAGAAACGGACGGGCCAGCTCCACCAGCTTTACAGCGTTTTCGGCCATCTTTTCCGGGCCGCCGCTGCGCACAGCCTTGATGGCGGTGTCGGCGGCGGCGCTGAACGCGGCGCGGCCAGCGGCATGGGTCAGTTTATTCATAGCGATCGCTCCTTTTTCTTTGGGTGCAACAGGGAGACCCGCAGCCTCCGGCGGGCAGCCGCAGCATACGCCGCCCAGGTAACCGCGGGGTAAACCAAGGCGGGGCCTGGCGCCCCGAAGCAGGGCGGCTGCGGCGTTGATGGTTTTATTCAAGCGCACACGGCGGCGGTTTTCCACGAACAAAGTCGGG
>CAMFSB010000143.1 GCA_945982465.1 uncultured Faecalibacterium sp.
CCCCCGGCCACGGCCCGCCCGCACCCGCCCCACCCCCCGCCCCGGCCGCCCCCCCGCCCCACACGCCGCGGCCGCCCGCGGCGCGCGCGCCGGCCGGGCGGCATGCGGCCCCTGCCGCCGCGTCCCCAAGCCAGCCGGCCCGTCCGGCAAAAAAGGAACCGGCGCCGCTGCGGCGGCGGGCCGGGGCGTTTGCCGTGCGCTGGCTGCGGCGCGGGCTGGTGTTTTGCGAATTCAGCTTCTGCTTTATCCTGTTTGCCGCTGCCCTGTACGGAGCCGACGTTTCGCTGCAGCCGCTGTTCACCCTGTTCACTGGCTGGACGGCCGCCAATTTCCGGCTGTTGGGCGCGTCCCTTGCTGCGCTGGATCTGACCGGGACACTGCCGTGGATGCTGGCCGGCGGCAGCGTGCTGGTGTTTGCGGTGGAAAGCCGCGGCGATGTGGCCGCGTGGATCCGCCGGCAGGTATTCCCGCTTCGCTGGCTGCTGTACTTCGCGCTGGGCACAGCGCTGCTGTTTTTCGGCGTATACGGCCAGTCGAATTTTATCTACCAGCTGTATTGAGGAGGCGCGCCGATGAAAAAAAAGCTCTTCCGCGCGCTGCGGCTGGCTGCCGTGCCGTTCAAGCTGCTGTTGCTGCTGGTGCCGCTGGTCGGTTTGATGGTGTATGTGAATTACACGGTGGATTGCAGCGGGCTGTACCAGGGCGATCTGACCAATCGCACCATTGTGGAGCTGCTGCTGCAGGGAGAAAATGTCTCCGGCTTTTCGCAGATGGATCAGCGGGCCGTGATGGAACTGTATATCCAGCTGCTGCCCGACGAACAGGTGCCCGAGACCGTGGCGCTGGGTTCGTCCCGCGTGATGCAGCTCACGACCGACATGGCCGGCACCACCCTTTACAACTGTGGCGTGACCGGCGGCGATTACCGCGACATGATGAACGCCTTTTACCTGTGGGACAAGTACGGCAAGCTGCCCGACCGGGTCGTGTTGGGCATCGACCCGTGGCTGTTCCGTTCCGATGTAAAGGATAAGCGCAGCAATGCGGCCCTGTTTGAGGAGATGCTCTCGGTGGCGCTGGGGCATTCCACCAGCTATCAGGCGCCCCAGCCCAGCCGGCTGTACCGGCTGTGCGATGCGGCGGTGCAGAAAGCCACCAAGGGCCAGGCCTCGCTGACCACGCTGAATGTGACCGACGAAACGCTTTTGGCCCTGTTTGAGCCGGCGTATTTTCAGGGCAACGTGCAGCACTACCGCAAGACCCGGAACCAGGCCATCATGGCGGAGGCAGTGACCGAGGACGGTATCCATGTGGTGTACCGGGCCGTCACACCCGCCCAGATGCGCACCAACACGGACGAGGTCAAATGCGCCGACGGCACGGTGTGGTATTCGCAGGAATTCCGCGAGGCTTCCGCCGATGCCGCATTGCAGGTCGCACTGACGCAGGCGGGCACTTTTTTGTATATGGAAGGCTACACCGAGCTGGAAACCGCCCAATGCACCCTGTTTGAAGAATTTATCGAATACGTGCAGAGCCGCGGCGTGGAGGTCGTGTTCTTTCTGGCGCCCTACCATCCGTTTTTATACGAGTATGTCACGCTGTACAGTTACGATGACCACGCGGGCTTTTTTGAAGTGGAGCCGTATGTGCGCACCTACGCCGCAAAAAAGGGCATCCCGGTGGTGGGCAGCTACGACCCCCGCCTGCTGGGCCTGAAAGACGAGGATTTTTTTGACGGCCTGCATGTGCGCGCGGAGGGCATTGCCAAGTATTTCGGCGGCTTTGACGCTGCCGGCGGCATCCTGCCCGGCACCGAGTACGACGGCGTTGCTCTCTGCCCGCTGGTAGCCGAAGAGGATGCCGAAACGGACGCCGCAAACGCCCCGGCGGACACGCAATCCGCCGGCCGCGGCTGACCCAGCCGCGGCAAGCCGGCTTTGCGGCCGGTTTTGTGCACAAGCGACAAGTTTTTAAGTGTATCTTTGTCCAGACTGCCCCAGGGGTGCTGCACTTGACTTTCGCGGGGGCGGATGTTATAATCAACCCAATCTGTTTGAAATGCGTTGACGGGGAAAAAGCGAGCCCGCGCCTGTTGCAGAGAGCCGCCGGTTGGTGTAAGGCGGCACGGCAAAGCTCGTCTACTGGCCCCCGAGCAGCAGGGCTGAACCTATGTGCAGTAGGTCCTGACGGACGCCTACCGTTACCCGGGCAGCGATTCGCCGTAAAAAGCCGATCGTGTGAGTGGCCGTTTTTTTCAAACGGCAATGAGAGTGGTACCACGGGACCGCTTGTAGTGTTTTACAAGCCCTCGTCTCTCAAGGCTTTCGCCTTGAAAGACGAGGGCTTTTCTGATGCAGTGCAGGCGCGCCGGCCGGGCGCCCGCACACCCTTCCGCCGGCCGATGCCCTGCCAACGGGCAAGAAAAAGGAAAAGGAGAACACGAACCATGATGGACTGCACCAAATACGCGCCGGGGTATTACCCGGTATCCGAAGAGTACAACGACTGGGTGAAAAAGGATCACGTTACCACGGCGCCCGCCTGGTGCAGCGTGGATCTGCGCGATGGCAACCAGGCGCTGATCGTGCCCATGAGCCTGGAGGAAAAACTGGAGTTCTTCCAGATGCTGGTGAAGATCGGCTACAAGGAGCTCGCGGTGGGCTTCCCCGCCGCCCGCGCCACCGAGTACGAGTTTCTGCGCACGCTGATCGAAAAGGACATGATCCCCGCCGATGTGACCGTGCAGGTGCTGACCCAGTGCCGCGACCACATCATCCGCAAGACTTTTGAGGCGGTAAAGGGCGCGCCCAGCGCGGTGGTGCACTTTTACAATTCCACCAGCGTGGCCCAGCGCGAGCAGGTGTTCAAAAAGTCCAAAGAGGAGATCAAGCAGATCGCCGTGGACGGCGCCAGGCTGGTCAAGGAGCTGAGCGAACAGTACGAGGGCAACTTCCGCTTTGAGTACAGCCCCGAAAGCTTTACCGGTACCGAGCCGGAGTACGCGCTGGAAGTGTGCAACGCCGTGCTGGATGTGATGCAGCCCACCGTGGGCCGGCCCATGATCATCAACCTGCCCTCCACCGTGCAGATGAGCATGCCCCATGTGTATGCCAGCCAGATCGAATACTTCTCCAAAAACCTGAAATACCGCAACGCCGTCACGCTGAGCGTGCACCCCCACAACGACCGCGGCACTGGCGTGGCCGACGCCGAGCTGGCCATGCTGGCCGGCGCCCAGCGTGTGGAGTGCTGCCTGTTCGGCAACGGCGAGCGCACCGGCAACGTGGACGCGGTGACTCTGGCGCTGAACATGTACAGCCATGGCGTGGACCCCAAGCTGGACTTTTCGGACATGCCGGCCATCTGCGAGCTGTATGAGCGCGTGACCCGCATGCACGTGTACGAGCGCAGCCCCTACGCCGGCGCGCTGGTGTTCGCGGCGTTCTCGGGCAGCCATCAGGACGCCATCGCCAAGGGTATGGCCTACCGGGTGGAGCACAACGACCACCGCTGGACCTGCCCGTACCTGCCCATCGACCCGCAGGACATCAACCGCACCTACGATGCGGACGTGATCCGCATCAACAGCCAGAGCGGCAAAGGCGGCATCGGCTTTGTGCTGGAGCAGCACTACGGCTACAACCTGCCCCCCAAAATGCGCGAGGAACTGGGCTACAAGGTCAAGGCGGTTTCCGACCACGGCCACAAGGAGCTTTCGCCCAAGGAAGTGTACGAGGTATTCTCGACCAGCTATCTGAACAAGATCGCGCCCATCGCCGTGACCGGCGCCCACTTTGTGCAGAGCCAGGGCATCAATGCTACGGTGTCCATCCAGCGCAACGGCGCGGTGGAGACCATGGCTGCCCACGGCAACGGCCGTCTGGACGCGGTGGCCAACGCCATCCGCACCGCTACCGGGCTGGACTTCCATCTGGAAGCCTACAGCGAGCACAGCCTGGACAACGGCTCGTCCAGCCGCGCGGCCAGCTATGTGGGTCTGGCCTGGGGCGACGGCAGCTTTACCTGGGGCGCCGGCACCGACACCGACATCATTGTGGCCGGCATCAGCGCGCTGGTCTCGGCCATCAACAACAAGGCGTGACCCGCCCCGACAGCAAAGGAGAATCCAATATGGGAATGACAATGACGCAAAAGATCCTGGCAGCCCACGCCCATCTGCCTGCGGTCAAGGCCGGCCAGCTCATCAACGCCGATCTGGACATGGTACTGGGCAACGACATTACTACACCGGTGGCCATCAACGAATTCAACAAGGCCGGCTTTGACGGCGTGTTCGACAGCACCCGCGTGGCCATTGTGCTGGACCACTTTGTGCCCAACAAAGACATCAAAAGCGCCACCCAGTCCAAGCAGTGCCGCGAGTTTGCCAACAAATACGACATCCTCAACTTTTACGATGTGGGCCAGATGGGCATTGAGCACGCCCTGCTGCCCGAAAAAGGCATCGTCACCGCAGGCGATTGCGTGATCGGCGCCGACAGCCACACCTGCACCTACGGCGCGCTGGGCGCATTTTCCACGGGTGTGGGCAGCACCGACATGGCCGCGGGCATGGCCACTGGCAAGGCCTGGTTCAAGGTGCCGGCCGCCCTGCGGTTTGAGCTGACCGGCGCGCTGGGCGAGCGGGTATCGGGCAAAGACTTGATCCTGCACATCATTGGCATGATCGGCGTGGACGGCGCGTTGTACCGCAGCATGGAGTTCACCGGCCCGGGCGTGGCCAGCCTGAGCATGGACGACCGGCTTTCGATCTGCAACATGGCCATTGAAGCCGGCGCCAAAAACGGTATTTTCCCGGTGGATGACGTGACCCGCGCTTACATGAAGGGCCGCGGCAACCGCACCCCCGTGGAGTATGCCGCCGACCCGGACGCCGAGTACGAGCAGACCTACACCATCGACCTGTCGGCGCTGGTGCCCACGGTCAGCTGGCCCCATCTGCCCGAAAACACCCACTCCGCCAGCGAAGGCGCGGATATTGCCATTGACCAGGTGGTCATCGGCAGCTGCACCAACGGCCGGCTGGAGGACATGGAGGCCGCCTACAATATCCTGAACGGCCGTCATGTGGCCAAGGGCGTGCGTGTCATCATCATCCCCGCCACAATGGCCGTGTATAAGGAGTGCATCCTGCGCGGCTGGACCACCGCCTTTATCGACGCGGGCTGCATCGTTTCCACCCCCGCCTGCGG
>CAMFSB010000144.1 GCA_945982465.1 uncultured Faecalibacterium sp.
ATGCAGCTCGCCCATGCCGGCGATGATGGTCTGGCCGGTCTCTTCGTCGGTCCAGGTCTTGAAGGTGGGGTCCTCCTCGGCCAGTTTCGCCAGCGCGATGCCCATCTTCTCGTTGCCGGCCTTGGTTTTCGGCTCAATGGCAACGCGGATAACGGGATCGGGGAAGTTCATGGACTCGAGGATGATCGGGTGGTTGGGGTCGCACAGGGTGTCGCCCGTGGTGGTGTTCTTCAGGCCGACCACAGCGGCGATATCGCCCGCGTAGCAGCAGTCGATATCCTTGCGGTGGTTGGAGTGCATCTGCAGGATGCGGCCCATGCGCGCGTGGCAATCCTTGACGGAGTTGGAAACGGTGTTGCCGGCCTCTCCCTTGCCGGAGTACACGCGGAAGTAGGCCAGCTTGCCCACAAACGGGTCGGTCGCGATCTTGAACGCCAGAGCGGAGAACGGAGCGTTGTCGTCGGAAGGACGGGTCTCCTCTTCGCCGGTGTCGGGATTGGTGCCCTTGATGTCCTCGATATCCGTAGGAGCGGGCATATAATCCACGATCGCGTCCAGCAGCTTCTGCACGCCCTTGTTGCGGTAGGAAGAACCGCAGGTGACGGGGATAACGGTGTTGGCGATGGTCTCGCGGCGCAGGGCGGCCTTGATCTCCGGGATGGTGAGTTCCTCACCCTCCAGATACTTCTCCATCAGCTCTTCGTCATTTTCGGCAATGGCCTCGATCATGGCGGCGCGGTACTCTTCGGCCTCGTCGACCATATCGGCGGGGATCTCCTCCACGCGCAGGTCGTTGCCCATATCGTCGTAGTACACCTCGGCCTTCATCTCCACCAGGTCGATGATGCCCTTGAAGGTATCCTCAGAACCGATGGGCAGCTGAATGGCAACGGGGTTGCACTTCAGGCGGTTGCGCAGCATGTCCAGGCAGCGCTTGAAGTTGGCGCCCATGATGTCCATCTTGTTGACGTACACCATGCGGGGAACATGATACTCGTCGGCCTGACGCCAGACGGTCTCAGACTGGGGCTCCACGCCGCCCTTGGCGCACAGAACGGTCACAGAGCCGTCCAGCACGCGCAGCGAGCGCTGGACCTCAACGGTGAAGTCCACGTGGCCCGGGGTGTCGATGATGTTGATGCGGTGCCGATTTGCCTTGAAGGCTGCGGGGTCTTTCTGGGTCTCGGTATGGCTCCAGTAGCAGGTGGTAGCAGCGGAGGTGATGGTGATACCACGCTCCTGCTCCTGCACCATCCAGTCCATCGTAGCCGAACCGTCGTGCGTTTCACCGATCTTGTGGTTCACGCCCGTGTAGTACAGGATACGCTCGGTGGTGGTGGTCTTGCCTGCGTCGATGTGAGCCATGATACCGATGTTTCTCGTCATCTGAAGAGAAACTTCTCTGGGAGTAGCCATGGAATGTACCTCCTAATCGACAGCGGATCAATAACGGTAATGCGCAAAGGCCTTGTTGGCCTCGGCCATCTTGTGAGTATCCTCACGCTTCTTGACGGCAGCGCCGGTGTTGTTGGAAGCGTCGATGATCTCGTTGCACAGACGCTCGCACATGGTCTTTTCACCACGGTTGCGGCTGTACAGAGTCAGCCAGCGCAGGCCCAGGGTCTCGCGGCGGGCGGGGCTGACTTCCAGCGGGACCTGGTAGTTGGCGCCGCCCACACGGCGGGTCTTGCACTCCAGGCTGGGCATGATGTTCTCCATGGCCTTTTCAAAGGTCTCCAGGGGATCGTTGCCGGTCTTTTCCTGGATCATGGTGAACGCGTCATACACGATCTTCTGGGCGACGCCCTTCTTGCCGTCCAGCATAACGCTGTTGACCAGACGGGTGACGAGCTTGGAATTGTAAATAGGATCTGCCAAAACATCACGCTTGGCAATGTTACCTCTTCTAGGCATCTTTCTTCCCTCCTTCACAGAATGATATCATCGGTACTCGAAAGTATTAAAACTCCCGTTGTGCCATAAAGAGCGATGCCGCATAAACCGTTAGCCATCGGGCGCGGGGCCCGACTTGTTATTTATAGGGAACGCCTTATGGCGAAAAGATGTTTCAATTACTTCTTGGCACCGGCCTTGGGACGCTTCGCGCCGTACTTGGAGCGGGCCTGGCCACGGTTGGCGACACCCTGCGTATCCAGAGTACCACGGATGATGTGGTAACGAACGCCGGGGAGGTCCTTGACACGGCCGCCGCGGATCAGTACGACGGAGTGCTCCTGCAGGTTATGGCCGATACCGGGAATGTAAGAGGTGACCTCGATACCATTCGTGAGGCGGACACGGGCGACCTTACGCAGAGCAGAGTTGGGCTTTTTGGGGGTCATAGTACGAACAGCGGTGCAGACACCACGCTTCTGGGGGCTCTGCAGATCCTTATACTGCTTTTTCTGAGAGTTGTAGCTCTTCTGCAGCGCGGGAGCAGTGCTCTTCTTGACCATGACCTCACGGCCTTTGCGTACAAGCTGGTTAAAAGTAGGCATTTTGTTCTCCTTTCTGAAATTTTTTGGCCAGAAACGCGCTGTTTTACGCGCCTTGGCCGGATCTATGTTCGGGCGGGAAACCCGCCAAAACATCAAAAAAAGGGCATAGTTGCACTTTTGCGCGCAACAAATATAGTTTACACAAGGGCACTGGCAATGTCAACAGTTTTACCAAAAAAAATTCGTTGCATTCACCGAAGAAACAATTTCTGTACAAAGCCGGCGCACACAAAAGCGCCCCCTGCCTGCGCAGGGGGCGTCAACGTGCTACAGGGGCGTTCCGCCGGCCGGCCCGGGTCTGAAAGGCCGCCGCGGCGCGCCGGGGATCAGCTGTTTTTCACAGCCTCAAAGGCCTGCTCCAGATCGGCCAGGATATCGTCGATATGCTCGGTGCCGATGGAAAGGCGGATGGTGTTGGGCCTGATGCCCTGATCCAGCAGTTCCTCTTCCGTGAGCTGGCTGTGGGTGGTGGTGGCCGGGTGGATGACCAGGCTCTTTACGTCGGCCACGTTTGCCAGCAGCGAAAAGATCTTCAGGTTGTCGATAAAGGTATGAGCCTCTTTTACGCCGCCCTTGATCTCAAACGTAAAGATGGACGCGCCCCCGTTGGGGAAGTACTTTTCGTACAGCGCATGGTCGGGGTGATCGGGCAGCGAGGGATGGTTCACGCGCTCCACCAGCGGGTGGTTCACCAGATATTCCACGACCTTTTTGGTGTTTTCGGCATGGCGCTCCAGCCGCAGCGACAGCGTTTCGGTGCCCTGCAGCAGCAGGAACGCGGCAACCGGCGAGATGCACGCGCCGGTATCGCGCAGCAGAATGGCGCGGATGTAGGTGGCAAAGGCGGCGGGGCCGGCGGCCTCGGTGAACCGCACGCCGTGGTAGCTGGGGTTTGGCTCGGAGATCCAGGGATAGCGCCCGCTGGCAGCCCAGTCGAAGGTGCCGCCGTCCACGATCACGCCGCCCAGCGTGGTGCCGTGGCCGCCGATGAACTTGGTGGCAGAGTGTACCACGATATCCGCGCCGTGCTCAATGGGCCGGATCAGGAACGGGGTGCCGAAGGTGTTGTCGATGACCAGCGGCAGGCCGTGCTTGTGCGCGATGGCCGCGATGGCGTCGATGTCGGGGATGTCGCTGTTGGGGTTGCCCAGTGTTTCCAGATAGACGGCCTTGGTGTTGGGCTGAATGGCATTTTCCACCTGGGCCAGGTCGTGAGCATCCACAAAGGTGGCCGTCACGCCGTACTGGGGCAGCGTATGGGCCAGCAGGTTGGAGGTGCCGCCGTAAATGGTCTTTTGCGCCACAATGTGCTCGCCCTGGGTGGCCAGCGCCTGAATGGTATAGGTGATCGCCGCCGCGCCGGATGCCACCGCCAGGCCGGCCACGCCGCCTTCCAGCGCGGCGATGCGCTTTTCAAACACATCCTGCGTGGAGTTGGTCAGGCGGCCGTAGATGTTGCCGGCATCGGCCAGGCCGAAGCGGGCGGCCGCGTGGGCGGAGTTGTGGAACACATACGAAGTGGTGGCGTAAATGGGCACCGCACGGGCATCGGTGGCGGGGTCAGCCTGCTCCTGGCCCACATGCAGCTGCAGCGTTTCAAATTTATAAGTACGATCCGACATAATGATAGTTCCTTTCTGTTTTTGCAAAGGGCCCGCTTTTAAGGGCCGCTCTGGCGGGGGCGTATCACAAAAAAGAACGCCCGGGCGAACGCTTCGTACAAAAGCTCCCGGACGCATCCAGCACGATCCCGGCCGCGGCTGCCGGCCGTTTTCGCTCAGACTTCCCTCGTAACAGCCAAGGCAGAGCGAACACAGCCCCCCGCCGCCGGATACGGCGCCCGGGAGCAAGGCATTCGGCCACACCGGAAATTGCTGCGCAGCAGCCGCCCAAACAAAGCCTTCATGGTCCGCACCTCCCTGCCTGTGGATTCATTTTCATACCAAGCCGCTAGGTTGTAGCTGTATGATAAATCCATTTTGTGGGTTTGTCAAGCCTTTTTTCCTTTTTTCGGGAAAATTTTGCCCCGCGCGGCCGCTTTGGGCCGCGCGGGGCAAAATGGCATTGTGTCCTGCAGGGCTGCCGCCCCGCTGTATCAGGCTTTATACGGCTCATACTGCGCGCTGGCGATGATCTGGTCGGCCAGCGCTTCGGTCTGCTCTCGCTCCGCGGCGGTGCAGGTAAACACAAACTGCTCCGCCAGCGGCAGGCTGACCGTGTCGCCGTCGCCGTTCTGCGTCACCAGAGCATCCGGCAGCATGGTGATGTACAGGATCTCCACCCGGTAATCTTCCGCCGGGTAATCCAGAACCAGCTTTTTGCCGGGCGCGCCTGCGATGGTCACATTATCCAGCAGACGCAGCTCGCCGCCGCCGTCCTGATACCAGCTTTTCGCCGTAGCTTCATCCAGCGGCCAGCCGGTCACCCAGGCTTCGCCGAAGTGGTAGGTCATCATCTGCGTGCCGTCGGCGCTGTAAAAGTTGTGGAACAGGATATCCTCGGTTTGCACCAGCTCCACCGTCCAGCCGCCGGGCACCGCGAAGGTCAGGCCACGGCCGGCATAGGACAACACCGCATCATCCGGCGCCATCTGGGAGGAAGCCGCCTGGGAGGATGCTGCCTGCGAGGATGCTGCCTGCGAGGATGCTGCCTGCGAGGATGCTG
>CAMFSB010000145.1 GCA_945982465.1 uncultured Faecalibacterium sp.
GCCCAGACCATCGACTGGAACGTGATGTACGCCTCGCCGGTGATTTCTGCGGATCTGCTGGAGGATGTGGACCACGCGGAATGGATGGCTGAAACCGATATGGACAACCTGCGCTATTTTGCCATCGGAGCGATGCAGATGGATATTGTGGTGCGCTGGGTCACGGAGATCGCGCCGCTGGCTCAGTGAGGTGACAAGCATGACAAGCACAAAGCAAAAGCAGTGGCTGCCGTATCTGATGGTGCTGCCCGCAATGACCATTATGGCCGTTGTTGTGGTGCTGCCGATCTGCAGCACGGTGGTCCGATCCTTCCGCACGGCGGATGGGCAGTTCACCTGGGATAACTACCTGTACTTTTTTACCAGTGCCGAGGCATGGCAGAGCCTGCGCTTCACCATCATTGAAGCGGTGATTGTTACCGCGCTGAGCGTTGTGCTCAGTTTTCTGCTGGCGCTGTACCTGCGGTTCGTAAAAAGCCCGGTCAGCCGCCTGCTGGGGCGGATGTATCTTCTGCCGCGCTTTATTCCGGGCGTGGCTGCGGTATACGCAGTGATGAACGTCATTAAAAATTCGGGCACCATCAATCGCATTGCCATGGCGTTCGGTGTTGATTTCAAGCCCAACCTGCTGTACGATATGAAAGGCATTGTGCTGTCGAATTTGTGGTTTTCCATCCCGTTTTCGGCCATGATGATGAGCGCAGCGCTGTCCAACGTGAACGATTCCTACATCGAAAGTGCCCGGGATGCGGGCTGCGGCAGCCTGGCCATCCTGCGCCGCATCATTCTGCCGCTTACCTATAAGGATATTATTGTCAGTGCTACCTTTATCCTGATGGGGCAGGTGGGCGCGTTTACCATCCCGTATCTGACCGGCCCCAACAATCCTAAGATGCTGGGCATCCTGCTGTACCAGCAGGCGGGGACCTACATGGATTACGAGCGTGCGGCTGCACTGTCGGTGCTGATGTTCCTGCTGTGCCTGGGCGGCGCGATTGTGTACATCCGTTCCAACATGAAAGAAGAGGTGTGGGAAAGCGGCAGGTGACCCCAGAACCCCCGTATCACCACCCCCGTTAAGGAGGACGAGCCTATGAAACTTGCCGTATCACAGCCGCTGCCGCTGCAAGGGGCGCGGAACACGCGCGATCTGGGCGGCTACCCGGCCGGGAACGGCCGCACGACCTGCAGCCATGTATTTCTGCGCGGGGATTCCACTGCGCAGCTGACCTCTGCCGATGTGCAGGCGCTGCTGGCCTACGGGGTAGGCTGCGTGATCGACCTGCGCAGCGAAAACGAGACCGCCGCCGCTCCCAGCGTGCTCAGGGGGCAGCCTGGCGTAGCGTATTACACCGTGCCGCTGCTGGACGAGGCGGCATCCAGCGGCTTTACCGGCGCGCTGCCCAAAGGGATGGGCGAGGTATACCAGGCGCTGCTGGACCGTAATGCCGCCGACTTTGCCCGTATCGTGCACCTGCTGGCCGCCCATCTGGATAAGGTAACTTTGTTCCATTGCACCGCCGGCAAGGATCGTACCGGGGTGACCGCCATGCTGCTGCTGGCGCTGGCGGGCGTGCCGCGCGAGGCGATCGTGGCCGATTATGCCGTTAGCGAGCAGAACATGAAGCTGGTGTTTGAGCAGATCAAACGCTCCATCCGGGAAAAATACGGCGCCGAGCCGCCGGCTGCGGCCTTTTCCTCGGCCCCGTGCCAGATCGAACAGACATTGGATCACCTGGAACAGACCTGGGGCACGGCGGAGCAGTATCTGCTGGCAGCCGGAGCCGCCCCGCAAGAGCTTGCGGCTATCCGCAAGGCACTGCTGGGCACAGCGGAATGATCAGCCTGCATGCAAACAAGCCGGCCGCGCACAGCGCGGCCGGCTTGTTTTATTGGCACTCCGCGCTGTATTGGTGATCGGTTGCGCCGGGCTGTGCCGCGCCGCTTCCGTCGGCAGCAGGATGCGTTCAACGGCGGCGCCGGCGCGCGGAACGGCCCGGCAAGCAGACCTCGGCAGGAAGGCCTGTGCCGTGATTTCCCCAAAAAGATACCCCATACCGCGGGATGTTCTTGGCTTTACAGGCAGAATGGAGTATAATTTCAGGTGAAATCATTTGGCCGGAGCCGCTGCAAAACAGGCGGGCTCTGCCTGCGTCCGGGCTTGCCGGCGCAGCCCCGGGCGGTGCGCCCCGTGAGGAGAGGTTATATCATGGATATTCATCAGACCCAGGCTGCCGAACAGCAGTTGATCCTGACACAGGAAATGCGCCAGTCCCTGCACATTTTGCAGCTGGCGCTGCCGGATCTGCGCCAATATCTGCTGGACGAAGCACTCTCCAACCCATTGCTGGAAGTGGAGGACCCGCAGCCGGCTTTGCAGCCTGCCGTGGCGGAACGGGAACCGTCATTCGGACAGCCCGGGCAGGCTGCAGCCGACGGGCCGGAACTGTTCCGCCAGATGGAGGACCGCAGCGGCAACGACCTCACCGGCCTGCTCCACGAGCAGCTATTGCGGATGCCCTATCTGGACCGGAGACTGGCCGGCCTGTGTGGGTATCTGGTCGAATGCCTGGACGAGCACGGCTACCTGTCTTTCCCGGTCGATGAACTGGCCCAGGTGCTCAACTGCCCGGTTTTTGAGGTAGAACAGGCGCTTTATGTGGTGCAGAGCCTGGAACCGGCCGGGGTAGGGGCGCGTTCGCTTTCCGAGTGCCTGATCCTGCAGCTGGCCCAAAGCCCGAATCTCAACGAGCATACGATCCGGCTGGCCACGCAGGGGCTGGATCTGCTGGCGAAAAATGACCTGAACGCCATGGCGCAGCTTCTGGGCTGCACCAGAGAACAGGCACAGCAGGCGGCTCAGACGGTGCGGCAGCTCAACCCACGCCCGGTGCGAGGCCTGGAACATGGCGGCGCAATTCTGTATCAGGTGCCGGAGGCAGAGGTTTTTGCAGAGGACGGTCGGCTGAAAATCGAGATGAACCGGACCTTCCTGCCCTGCCTGCGGCTGGACCCGCAGGTTTGTGGGCTGCTGCAGGACAGCGCCGCCCCGGAGGAGCGCAGCTACCTGCGCAAGTGCGCCGCCCAGGCGGAAAAATGGCTGCGGGGGGGGGCGGGCCGGGAGACTACGCTGGAAAAGCTGCTGCGGGTGATCGTGCACAGGCAGGCGCGCTGGTTTTTGGAGGACGCGCCGCTGCAGCCGCTTACCATGCGGGAGATCGCGGAAGAGCTGGCGCTCAGTCCGTCCACCGTCAGCCGCGCCATCCAGCAAAAGACCCTTGTGTTCCGCGGACAGAGCCTGCCGCTGAAACAGTTTATCTGCGGCAGGGTGGAAGCCACCGGCGGGCAGGCGGTGTCGACCGGCGAGGTCAAGCAGCATTTGCAGCGCCTGATCCAGGCGGAGGATGCGGCCCGGCCCCTGTCCGACGAGGCGCTGCAAATGGCGCTGGGGGCCGCAGGGTTCCCGGTGTCCCGCCGCACCGTGGCAAAGTATCGGGAAGAGCTGGCCATTCCCCGCGCCAGCGCCCGGCGCAAACGATAATGCTGCACGTAAAGAAACAGCCGGATCCATCGGCGATGGATCCGGCGGGTTGGTCCAGCGTCAGCGCGGCTGCCTTGCCTGCTGCAGCGCCTCGGTCAGCAGCGGCACCACGGAAAACAAATCGCCGCAGATGCCGTAATCGGCCAGTTCCATCATAGGCGCCTGCCGGTTGGTGTTTACCGCGATGATGCAGCCCGAATCCTGCATGCCGATCTGGTGCTGGATCGCGCCGGAAATGCCCAGCGCAATGTAGACACGCGGCCGGACGGTCTTGCCTGTTTGGCCGATCTGCCGCTCCGGGGGCAGCCAGCCGGCATCAACAGCGGCGCGGGAGCCGACAACTGTGCCGCCAAGGGCGTCGGCCAGCTCGCCCGCAAGGCGAAGCCCGTTTTCCACGTCACGGGCAATACCGCGTCCCACGGCCACCAGATACTCCGCCTGGGTCAGGTCCACGGCGGCCCGCACGGTATGCACCGTTTCCAGCACGGTGGTACGCAGGTCGGCCGGCGCAAGATCCACCGGCACCGGCGTTACAGCTACAGCTGCGGCGCGGGCCGCGTCCTTCGGCGCTTTTTTCATCACGCCGGGTCGCACCGTCGCCATGCAGGGGCGGAAGTTGGGGCAGATAATGGTTGCCATCAGGTGGCCGCCAAAGGCAGGCCGGGTCATTTTCAGACTGCGGTCCTGCAGATCCCACGTGCCGCCGTCCACATCCAACGTGGAATTCTGGCGCAGATACTCCAGATATTTGGGCATGGACACATCCAGATGCGTGCAGTCGGCGCAAAGGCCGGTGTGCAGCCGGGCGGCGCACCGGGCCGCCAGATCCCGCCCGATGTGGGTGGCTCCCATCAGCAAGATCTCCGGCTGGCGGGCCTGGGCCAGCTTGCACAACACGCTGCAATAGGCGTCCGTTGTATATTCCCGCAGCAGGGGATGCTCACACAGCAGTACCTCATCGGCGCCGTACGCCCCCAATTCTGCCGCCAGCGACGCTACACCGTCGCCCAGCAAAACGCCGCACAGCCGCGCGCCCAGGTCGTCGGCCAGACGGCGGCCCTCGCTGAGCAATTCTGCGGCTGTAGAGTCCGGCTTGCCGCCGCACTGCTCACAAAAGACCCAGATCTCTCCGTTCGTCATGGAACATTCCTCCTTACTTGATGATGTGCTGTGCGGCCAGCGTGTCGATCAGTTCGCGGCAGGTCTGCCGCCCGCAGCCCTCCAGGATCTGCCCGCCCGCTTTCGGGGGCGGGGTAAAGCTGCGGAAAATGTTGGTGGGCGACCCTTTCAGCCCAATGGTGGACGGCTCGATGAGCGGCTCGTCTTTCAGCGCCGCGTAATCCAGCACCTGCACCGGCTTGCGGAATGCGGCGTATATGCCGCTCACCGGCATATACCGCGGCGGGTTCAGCTCCCGCAGGCAGGTCAGCAGGCAGGGGGTGCGCACTTCAATGGTCTGATAGCCATCCTCTAGCTCCCTGCGGACGCGCAGTGTGCGGCCCTCCGCCTCTAGGGCAGAGACATAGGTCACCTGCGGGAGATCCAGCTTTTCGGCGATCTGGGGGCCGACCTGGGCGGTGTCGCCGTCGATGGCCTGA
>CAMFSB010000146.1 GCA_945982465.1 uncultured Faecalibacterium sp.
TGCAAAATCCGTCGCCTTGGCCTCGGTTTTCACATCCACGCTTTCGCACAGGCTTTCCTGCCCCAGCGGCAGCGGGCAGGAAAAGGTCATATAGATGTGCGGGTTAAAGCCCAGCGTGTACCACACCGGGATGCCGCTGCGCTTGATCACCCGCTGCATCACGCGCTGCAAGTCCAGCAGGGAGATATACGACGCTTCGCCGCGTTTTTCAAACCAGATCCGTACTGTAGTCAAAGCAGGGCCCTCCCAACAAGCGATTGGCGCCGCAGCCGTGGCAGGCACGGTTGCACGGCGGGGTGGTCTGTGCGGCAAGCGCTTTTTTGTACTCGCGCACCAGATATTCGTGCGTTACGCCGTAGTCCATGTGGCTCCAGGGGGTCACTTCGTCCAGGCCGATGGGTCGGTTGGCGTAAAAATGCGGGTCCACGCCCAGCTGGGCAAAGGTCTCCATCCAGGTGTCATACTTGAAGCACTCCTCCCAGCCGTCGAAATAGCAGCCGTTGCGGTAGGCCGCGACCAGAACGGGGGCCAGGCGGCGGTCGCCTTTGGCGAACACGCCATCCAAAAAGCTGGGGGTGCTCTCGTGAGAGTGCACACGGAGCTTGCGGCTGTGCACGCGATCCAGCAGGTGCTTCTGCTTAGCTTCCAGCGTTTCGCGCGAGTCCTGCGGCACAAACTGGAATGGCGTATGGGGCTTGGGCACAAAACACGAGCAGCTTACGGTCACCTGGACGGATTTGCCCTTGGGCTTGTCCGGGTTGTGGTAGTACAGATCCACAATGCGCTGCGCGGTCTCGGCGATCCCCTCGATATCCTCCATGGTCTCGGTGGGCAGGCCCATCATAAAGTACAGCTTGACCGAAGTGTACCCCTCCGAAAACGCAATGTTGCAGGTTTTTTCGATCTCATCCCACGTCACGTTTTTGTTGATCACATCGCGCAGGCGCTGCGTGCCGGCTTCGGCCGCAAAGGTCAGGCCGCTTTTGCGCACCTTGGTGGTTTTTTCGATCATGCTCTTGGAAAAGTTGTCCATGCGCAGGCTGGGCAGCGAAAGGCTCACATGCTGCTGGGGCGTCCACTCGTTCAGATCGTCCAGGATCTCTTCCAGCTGGGAGTGATCCGACGTGGACAGGCTGGACAGGCTGATCTCCTCATAGCCGGTATTAGCGCACAAATCCCGCGCCGCGCGGTTGAGCAGCGAAGCGTCACGCTGGCGCATGGGGCGGTACAAAAAGCCCGCCTGGCAGAACCGGCAGCCGCGCACGCAGCCGCGCAGCACCTCGATGGAGGCGCGGTCCTGGATGGCGCCTACCATGGGCACCACAAAATTGGTGGGCGGCGCAAAGTCGTTCAGATCCTCAATGATGGCCTTTGTGACCACTGCCGGCACGCCGGGCCGGTTGGGGGTAATGGCCTGGATGCGGCCGTCCGGCTGGTAGGTCACATCGTAAAACGCGGGGATATACACGCCCGGGATCGTTGCGCTGCGCAGCAGCCGCACTTCCCTGCTGATATGCTCCCGCTTGGCGTTTTCGATCTCGGCGCAGATGGCCGGCAGCTGACGCTCCCCCTCGCCCAGCTGGATGATATCGAAAAAGTCGGCGATGGGCTCGCTGTTGCACGCGCAGGGCCCACCGGCCACGATCAACGGCCAGCGCTCGTCCCGGTCTTTGGAATAAAACGGAATGCCGGCCAGATCCAGCATAGCCAAAATGTTCGTGTAGGAAAGCTCGTATTGCAGCGTAAAGCCCACCGCGTCAAAATCGGTCAGCGGGTCTTTGCTTTCCAGCGTATACAGCGGCAGGTGCAGGCGCTCCATTTCGGCTTTCATATCCAGCCAGGGCATAAACGCCCGCTCGCACCACCAGTTTTGGTGGGCGTTCAAAAGCTCGTACAGGATCTTCTCGCCCAAAAACGACATGCCCACCTCGTAGGTGTCGGGGAAGCAAAAGGCGAACCGCACGTCCACCGCGCTTTTATCCTTATACACGCTGCCCGGTTCGCCGCCGGTGTACCGGCCGGGCTTTTGCACATGCGACAGCGCTTCTTTCAGCTTCGGATCAAACATCAAAGTCCTCCAAACTCAAAACATCCGCCGGCAGAGCAAAGGCTGCTCCCTCCTTGCCGCGCTTAGGAATTATTGTACCTTATTCCGGCCCAAAATGCAATTTCTCCCGCACAAGTGCCGCCAGTGCTGCAGCGATCCGAAAGCCGTCCAGCGGCGGCAGCGGCAGCAGATTGAAGCCGCCGACCAGAACATTGGCTGAAAATAGCGCAGCCAGCCGTACGGTCAGCCGCCGCCGCATCAGCAGCAGGCATACACCGGCCCCGGCCAGGTTCATCCCCGGCCCGGCTGCGGCGTGCAGCAGCACGCTGCCGGCGGAAAGTGGTTCTCCGCCAAGCTCCAGCCCGATCCCCCACAGGGTGATTTTGACCGAGGGAAAACGGCGGTACAGCAGCGCGTAGCAAAGCAGATGCCCCAGCTCATGCCACAGCGAGGCCGCCAGCCCCAGCGCCAAAAAGCCGGAGCTGTCCCACAGCAAAAGGAAAAACCAGACTGTGCAAAGCAGAAACGGCGTACAGATCTGCACTGGGCCTATGCGCACAGCCGAGGCCCGGGCTGCGCGCCGCAGCCCGGCAAACAGCCGCAGTTTCATGGGCTTATCCCTCCAGCATGGCGGACGGGTCATAGCGCACATCGTTGAGCAGCAGAGAAAAATGGAGGTGTGGGCCGGTGGCAAGGCCTGTTTGCCCGGCCGTGCCGATGGGCTGCCCCTCGTCCAAAAACTCCCCGGCGCGGACGAACACATATTGTAAATGACAATAGCTTGTGGCCACGCCGTCCGGATGCAGCAGAACGATGTAATTGCCGCTGGCCGCATCGCTGCCCGTGCGCTGTACCATGCCGCCCATGGCCGCGTATACGGGGGTCCCCTCCGCGCAGGCCAGATCCATGCCGTTATGGAACGTGTACTCGCCGCTGATGGGGTGCTTGCGCCAGCCATAAGCTGAGGATACCGTAAAGGAAGCCAGGGGCATTGTATAGCTCTGGCCGGGCAGATAGGTTTCCAGCGAGCAGCCGTCCGGCGCTTTTGCAGCGGCGTCCGCCGGCAGGAATACACGGTCCAGCGCCGCCTGCGCAAAGCGGATCAATTCTTCGTCGGCGTCCTGCTGCTCAAACAGCAGCAGATACTCCTGCCGGATCTGCGCAAAGGCCCCCGGCAGTACAAAGCGCAAAAGCAGCGCCGCCAGAACGCAGATGGCGGTCAGGAGCATTTGAAGCTGCAAAACGGTAAGCGTTCTGCCATGCGCGCCGCGGCCTGCCGTTTCAGGCATAGCATCACCTCCACAGTAACACTGTATTCGCCTGGGAGGTAAAAAAATACGGCGCCGGCTGGCGGCGTCGTATTCATCGCGGCAAACGGGAAGGCCGGTATATGCCGCGTGGTTTGGATCATTTTCGGCCCAGCAGCTCCCGCAGGGACTGCAACAGCGTGCGGCGGCCGCTGTTCGCGGCTTTATCCGGCGCAGGAGCGGCGGGCGTCGGCACCGCTGCGCTCTTCTCGTCAGCCGGCGGGGCGAACGGCGGCGGCACAGCGCTTTCAGGCGCAGAGGACGGAGCGCTTGCCGGCTGGGGCTCCGGGCTGCCGGCAGCTACGGCGTTCCGCCTGGCTCTGGCAGCAGAGTGGCTGCTGCGCGTCCACTTGTCCTGCGGGTCGGGCATTTCCCAGTCATCCTGCAAAAGGGCATACATCGCCATTTGGCTGTCGATGGTGCTTTCGCCGGGCTTAGGCTTGACGCGGGCGTAGCTGCCGTCGGGCTGCATTTCGCGGGCGTTCAGGTTATCGGCCAGCTGCAACCGCAAAAGCTCCTGCAGCTTTTGCAGCAGCTTTTCGTCCCGGATGCGCACGCCCACCTCGACGCGGCATTCGGTATTGCGGGTCAGAAAATCGCCGGAAGCAATGTAGACATGCGGCTCGCCGCCGTCGTAAAACGCATAGATCCGCGAATGCTCCAGATAGCGGCCCACAATGCTGCGGATGTGGATGTTGTCGGTCTGGCCGGGTACGCCCGCCCGGATGCAGCAGATGCCGCGCACGATCATATCCACGCGCACGCCGGCGCGGCTTGCCTCGCTCAGCTTCAAAATGATGTCGCGGTCGCTGATTGAGTTGTTTTTCAGGATCATGGAGGCGGGCCTGCCCGCCTTGGCCGCGGCGATCACCTGATCCATCTCGGCCAGCAAAACGCTCTTGAAGCGCAGCGGCGCCACCAGCATTTCGCGGCTTTCCTCCGTAAGCTTCTGCACGGCGAGATTTTTGAACACGGCCGAAGCCTCTTCGCCGATCATCTGGCTGGAGGTGATGTACGAAAGGTCGGCGTACAGCTCGCTGGTTTTTTCGTTGTAGTTGCCGGTGCCGATCTGCGTGATATACGAATAGTGCGCGCCGTTTTTCCGTGTGATCAGCGTCAGCTTGGAGTGCACCTTATACTCGTCAAAGCCGTAGATCACGGTGCAGCCCGCGTCCTCCAGCTGTTTGGACCAGTCGATGTTGTTCTGCTCGTCAAAGCGGGCGCGTAACTCGACCAGCGCTACCACTTCCTTGCCGTTTTCGGCCGCGTCGATCAACGCCCGCACGATCTGCGATTCGTGCGCCATGCGGTACAGCGTCATTTTGATGGACACCACATCCGGGTCCTGGGCGGCCTCCTGCAGCATGGCGATAAAGGGCCGGATGCTCTGATAGGGGTATGCCAGCAGGACATCGTGCCGCTGTACCGTCTGCGTCAGGCTGTAGCCCGCCGGCGGCTGGATCGGCCGCGCCGGCGGATAGCACAGCTCGCTGTGGCCGTCGCTGCAAAGCCGGCCATACAGCTTGAAAAAGAACGACAGATCCAGCGGCGAGGACTGCACAAAGCACTGGCGCGCCGGCAGCAGCAGCTTTTCACACAGCAGTTTTTTCAGCTCCTCCGGCGCTTCGGGCGTGAACTGGATGCGCACAGCGGCCAGCTTGCGCCGCTTTTTCAAAAGCTCGGCCATCACCTCGCGGTAATCGATGTCGTGGTCCATCATCCCTTCTTCCACGGTGATGTCTGCATTGCGGGTAACGCGGAGCAGGCATTTTTTGCCCAAGGCG
>CAMFSB010000147.1 GCA_945982465.1 uncultured Faecalibacterium sp.
CGCGGCCAGATCCCCGCTGTGGCAGCTGCCTATCCGCCCGCCCCCCCGGCTGAGAACGCGCAGCACTGCCGATACCGCCTGCCGGGCGCTTTCTTCGTCGATGCAGTCGGTCTCCTTGGTATATACGCTGAAAGCGTTGGTCTCCCACACCTGCCAGTTGTAGTTGAGCGTGGTGGTATCGATGGGCTGGGGTGTGCGCATCACCACATAAGGCAGGCCGAACAGGTTGCCCAAACTGGCTGTCTGGTAGCCGGTGTCCATGATGCGCACATGGGGCACAAAATCGCCCGGCAAATAAAAGGAGGCAAAGTGGATGCCGTAGCGGTAGCCCTGTACTGCCTGGAACAGGGCCGCCGCAATGCGCTGGGTGGTCTCGCCCTGGTCGTAGCCGGGGAACATCCGGTTGATGTCGGTTTTGTCCATAGCCCAAAAGCGGCTGCCCACATTCATGGAAAAATGGTTGACGCAGGGCACCACCAGCAGCTCGCGCCCCGGCGGGATAGCGCCCTGCTTTTCCAGCCGGGCCAGCGTCTGCACCAGCCGGGCGCACACATACATCTGCTGCACCTCATTGCCGCGCACGCCGCCCACAATGGCGCAGGAGCGCTCGCCGCTGCCGAAGCGGAAGCCCTGAATGGAAAAATCCTGCCGGTAAGGCGTTTGCAGCGTATACAGGTTTTCGCGTTTCATTTGTGTTCAAACCCTCCCGTCAGAATGCGTGCCAGCAGGCTGCCCGGGTAAACCACCGGGTATTCCCGCAGGGTAAACAGCAGGCCGTCGGCCGGGGCCGTCACCCGCTGGCGGATCGTGCCGGTAAGCGGGTCGGCCACCACAGCCAGCTCCTGCCCTGCCTTGACCATGCCGTCGTGCTGCGCGCTGGGGATAAAAATGCCCGCCGCCTCTGCATTGAGGAAGGCCACCTCGTCCCTGGACACGATGGGCGCGCGGGCGGGCTGGGTTTGGCCCGACCACATACCCTCGCTTTTCATCAGGTTCAGGATGCCGGCGGTCAACTGCTCGCCGTACTCCGGGGTCAGGCGCATTCCCACGCCCATTTCGACCCCCAGGCAGCGGGTGCCCCGCCAGGTGAGGCAGTGGCCCGGCGTGCTTTCCAGCACGGTGGCGGCCGCGTGGATCCATACAAAGTCCACATTCAGCTGCTTTGCCAGCGGCACCAGGGCGTCAGCCGTCTCCTCCGAGATGCGCACCTGGGGCAGCTCCTTCAAAAAGATGTTGGAGGCATGGATGTCCACTGCGATGTCGGCGCCGCGCAGCTCCCCGATGACCTTGTGGGCATAAAATTCGGCCATAGGGCCTTCGGTGTTGCCCGGGAAAATGCGGTTCATGTCCAGATCAAACAGCGGGATGCCCCGCGTGATGGTGTTGATGCCCAGCGGGTTGACGGCCGGGTAAATATCCACCGTACCGTGCAGGCATTCCGGGTGGGCGGCCAGCTCCTGGTTGAGCCGGTACGCCACATACTGGCCCTCCAGTTCGTCGCCATGCACGCCGGTCACGATGCACAGGCGCTTGCCTTTATCCTGCCCGGGCAGTGGTGTGATGTGGTTTTTGCGGAGCTCCAGCTTTTCGTGCACCGAAAGCTCCACCGAGGATACGATCTGTTCCATTTCGTCCATCCTTTTTCCTGCGTTTGGGCCGGCGCGCAAAGCAGCGCCGTCTGCCCCTGGCGGCAGTGGCGCTGCTGGTTTCCGGCGCCGTTGCCGTTTGCTTGTTGCCGGCGTTACAGCGGGCCGGCCCGCTCCCGCAGCAACATGGCCACGGTCTGGGTCTGACCGGCATTGCCGCGGAACACCCCGCGTTCGGCTGGGCAATCGGCCGCGTCGCGCCCGACTGCGAACCGCAGATAGTCCTCGCCCGCCACACAGCCGCGGGTGGGGTCAAAACCCACCCAGCCTTCGGGCAGCAGCACCTCGGCCCAGGCGTGGGTAGCCCCCTCGCCCAGCGTCAGGCCCATGCAGTAGCGGGCGGTCAGCCCGCGCAGCCGCGCCAGGGCCAGAAACACATGGGTGTAGTCCTGGCACACGCCGGCGCACAGCTCAAAGGCCGGGGCCGCCCTGGTGGCGTGGGTGGTGGGAACCCGCGCATGGCGCAGCCGGCCGCGGGCCGCCGGGCGCAGCAGCCGGGCTTTCTGCCGGTCAGACCGGCCGTTCAGCGGCAGGCCGGCGGCGTACGCCCGCAACGCGGGGCTGGGCGCCGTAAGCAGGCCCGGCGTGCGGTAGACGGCGCTTGCGGGGCCGGGGTCGGCCTTTTCGCGCCGGCGGCTGTCGGTAACGGCCGTGCCCTGCGCCCGGTAGTGCAGCTGCGTGTGCGGGCCGTTCAGCGTGCCGCTGAGCATTTCGTTGCCAAAGCCATCGCGCAGGCGGTACAGCCGCGTTTCGGGCAGCAGCGTAACGCGCAGGCTTTGCAGCTGCTGGCTGCGGCAGTTTTCGGGGACACACCGCAGCGTGAACTGATGGTCGGTGACCGGGCCGGAAAAATCCAGCCGGGCGTCAAATACAAATTCCAGCGTTTTCATGGCGTTTGCCGGCGGCGTTTTTCACACCTCCGGGAACACTCCTTCCAGCGCGGCCACCAGCTTCCACGCGCCGGGGTCGGGCAGGGTCTTGTCCAGCAGCACATCGGCCAGCAGACGCAGCTTTTCCTCGTCGCGGCGCAGCTGGGTCTTGTACAGCCGGTTGAACAGCCGCGCAAATTCCTTTTCGCACGCTTCGCGGCCGCAGCCCAGCCGCAGGTACAGATCCACCCGTTCCAGGCTGGCGCCGGCCTTGATGATGTTGCGGCTGGCCTCGTCGTCGATGGTGTCTTCGCAGCTGCCGCGGAACGCCATCACGTCATCCATGACCCACTGCAACTCCATCTCGGGGCCGGTGCTGTGGGCGGCCTTTTCCATCGCATTCATGGCAAGCTGGATGTACGCCAGCGTATCGGACGAAAGCGTTTCGCGCAGCACCACGGCGTTGTCGTAGGCAAAGCCCAGGCTGGCCGCCACCGAAGCCGGGTCCTCCGCGTCGAAAAAATACCGGCGGCAGAAATCCGCCGTGTCGGCGTAGCCGGCCGGGATGCCCATGCAGCGGCAGTATTCGGTGTAATCGGCCTCCTGGCCATCGATCTCGGCCTCGCGGATGGGCCGGGTGAGCCGCAGTACGGTGTACACGCGCTCGGTATACCGGCCCAGCCAGAACAGCCGGCCGGTTTTGCTTAACGAGAGAGTACCCATGTGTCCTTAAACCCTCCTCCCTGAGAACTGTTGACCACAAAGCTGTCCGCCTGGCGGGAAAACCGGGTCAGCCCGCTGGGCCAGACCTGTACGGTTTCACCCGCCAGCACAAAGGCCCGCAGATCCGCCTTGCGCGGCGCCGTGGAGCCATCCTCCTGCAGCACCGGCAGGTCGATAAAGTCGATGACCTCCTGGGCGATAAAGCGGCGCGGCTCGTTTTGCAGCGTGCGGCGGAAATCTTCCAGCTGTTCGCGGGTCATTTTACTGCCAAACACCACGCCGTAGCCGCCGGCTTCGGCCACATCCTTGACCACCAGCGTTTCCAGATGGTCCAGCACATATTGGCGGTCCTGCTCATAAAACGGCAGGTAGGTGGGCGCGTTTTGCAAAATCGGCTCCTCGCCCAGATAATAGCGGATCATCTTGGGCACAAAGTAGTAGATGCCCTTGTCATCGGCCACCCCGTTGCCCGGGGCGTTGAGCAGCGCCACGTTGCCCGCCCGGTAGGCGTCCATCACGCCGGGGATGCCGATCAGACTGTCGGGCCGGAAGGTGACCGGGTCGAGGTAATCGTCGCCGATGCGCCGGTAGATGGCACCCACCCGTTCCGGCCCGTGCATGCTGCGGTACCACACGCAGTTGTTTTCCACATACAGTTCGCCTACCTCGGCCAGCACCGCGCCGGTCTGCTCGGCCAGATAGCTGTGCTCAAAATAGGCGGCGTTGTAGCGCCCGGGTGTAAAGATCACGTTGATGCCGCCGGTGTTCACGTTGTCCATCACGCCACGCAGCAGCGCGCCGTAGCCGCGGTTGTCGATCACCGTGCCGCCGCGGAAGGTCTCGGGGCTGCACCGGCGGCACAGCCCGCGGGCGATCAGCGGATAGGACGCGCCGCTGGGAATGCGCAGGTTATCCTCCAGAATGTACCATTCGCCGTCTTTCGCCTGCACCAGGTCGATGCCGGAAATATGGCTGTAAATGCCCTTGGGCGGGGCGATCCCCTCGCACGGGGGCAGGTAGCCGCTGCCGGCAAATACAAAATCCTCGGGCACCACGCCGTCGCGGATGATCTTTTTTTCACCGTATACGTCCTGCAAAAACAAATTCAGCGCCGTAACGCGCTGCACCAGGCCTTTTTCCAGCCGGGCAAACTCCGCCGCGCCGATCACCCGCGGCAGCGGGTCGAACGGAAACAGCCGTTCCTGAAATGTACCGTTTTTGTAAATGCCGAATTTCACACCATACCGCGCCAGCTGGTCGTTGATCTGCCGGCGGTGCTGTGCCAGTCGATCCATGCAAATTCCCCCCTGCTATACCCTGCAGGGCTGCCGTCCCTGCAAACAAAAAGGCAAAGACGCTTTTCACAGAGCGTCTTTGCCTTGCACGCCCTTATTGTACTTGCTTTGCGTTCACAAGTCAAGTGCATAAAATTCACTGCGGCGCACAACCTGCCGCTACAGCGGTATAAAAATTCAGCCATTTTCACAAGAAAACGGCACTGGCCCACATTTTTTGCAAAACGCTTGATTTTCATGCACGGAAAGAGGTAAAGTAGTAGCCATATAGCCTGCTGTGCTTTTTGTGCGAAGCACCGGCCGCCGGCGCATTTCTGCGGCAAAGCCAGGTGCAGCGCTGTAAGGAGGAAATGTCCATGAACGAGATCGGGTTTATCGGCTGCGGCAATATGGGCGGCGCCATCGCGCGGGCGGTGTGCGCCGCCGCGGATCCCAGCCGGGTGTTTCTTGCCAACCGCACCGCGGCCAAGGCCGAAGCGCTGGCCACCCGGCTGCGCTGCCACACCGCGTCCAACGAAGCGGTCTTTGCCGGGTGCGAGCTGATTTTTCTGGGCGTAAAGCCCCAGATGATGCCGGATGTACTGGCCGCCGCTGCGCCT
>CAMFSB010000148.1 GCA_945982465.1 uncultured Faecalibacterium sp.
GAGGTGGTCTTCCAGCTTCAGCCTGCGGCGCACCGGCGGGGTGATCCCGCCGGCGATCAGCTCCAGCAGCAGTGTCAGGCATTCGCCGGCCATTTCCTCCATGGGCAGGTGCACCACGCTCAGGCTGGGCACCGACATCACATCCTGCTCCTCGCTGCCGTTGCCCACCGCCACCAGCTTGGGCCAGTGCTCCCAGGGCAGGCCGCTTTCCCACAAAGCGCGGATCACGCCGTGGGCGATCATGGCCGAGCCGCAGAAGACGCCCTGCGGCAGCTCCTGCTTCCACTGGCCCAACAGCCGCCGCCGCGCCGCTTCGTAACCGCCGCGGATGCTGTTTTCGCAAAAGACCGTGGCGGGCATTTCCATGCCGTGGCGCACCCCCTCCAGCGCAAAGCCCTGGGCGCGGATCTCCATCCCCTCGAACACGGGCGGGCCGGTGAGCACCGTGGCCGTGCGGCAGCCCTGGTCGGTCAGCGCGCGGGCCGCCAGCGCGCCCATGGCCGCGTCGTCCACCACCACGCTGCAATAGCCCGGGCATTCCCGGTTGTACAGCACCACCGGGATGGCCAGCTGAGTGTCCTCCAGAAACTGCAAATCGGCGTACGACGCATTGCAGATGATGGCGGCGTGGCAGTCGCTGGCGCGGGTCAGCGCGCGGATCTCCTGCAGATGGTCGTTGGTATAGGGGTAGATCACCAGCCGCACCGGTCGCTGCTGGCCCTCCAGCGCAAAGCGCAGGCCATCCCAAAAGCGCACCATCATGCTGGCGCGGAAGTCCTGCGCCCACAGCATTGCCACCTGCAGCTCGTCCGCGCCGACGCCCCCGCGCAGGCTGCGGGCCGCGATGTTGGGCTGGTAACCCATGGCCGCCGCGGTGTCGAAAATGCGTTTTTGCGTTTCGGCGCTGATCTTGCGCTCGGCGCCCTTGCCCCCCAGCACGATGCTGACCGTGCTGGGCGACACCGAAAGCTCCTGCGCGATCTGTTTGATCGTGACCATTCTTATCCTCCCGTTCCTGCCGTGCGGCAGGTTTTTCAGCATCAGTATACCGCCTTTTGCGGCTGCGTGCAACGCGGAATACAGGTTTTTGCGGCACAGCGCGCCGCGAAAGCACCCATCTTTGTGTTTTTTCACAAAAAGATCCGGTGGATTTATCCGTTTCTACAAAATACAGACACGCAATGGTTTGGGGGCTTGACGCAGATAAAACGATTGACTATAATAAAATTACAACGTTTTACTACAACGTTATACTAAAGCTCGCAGGCAACCAACTCACCATTTTCAGGAGGTCTTTCCAATGAAAAAAGTGGCCATCGGCGGTGGACAGGGCTTTTGGGGCGACAGCCCCGATGCGGCGATCCACATGATCCGCAACGCAGACATCCAGTACATGGGCTGCGACTACCTCGCGGAGCTGACGCTTTCCATCATGGCAAAGCAGCAGCTCAAGGACCCGACCAAGGGCTTTGCGCCCGACTTTACCACCCGCATCCTCAATGAGGCCGGCAAGGAAGCCTGGGATAAGCACATCCGCATCTGCACCAACGCGGGCGGCATGAACATCACCGGCTGCGTGGACGGCATTCGCCAGTGGGCCGAGGGCAACAACATGTCCGGCTACAAGATCGGCTATGTCACCGGCGACAACATCCGCGACAAGATCCCCCAGCTGCTCAAGGACGGCTGGACTTTCCCCAACTTTGACTACGACGGCAATTTCAACGACATTCTGGATAAGATCTACAACTGCAACGTGTACATTGGCCACGAGGGCATCGAGGGGTGCCTTGCCGAGGGCGCGGACGTGGTGATCACCGGCCGCGCCGCCGACAGCGCGCTGTTCCTGGCGCCGCTGAAGTACGAGTTCGGCTGGGCGGCCGACGACTGGGTCTACCTGGCCTGCGGCATGATGGCCGGCCAGCTGCTGGAGTGCGGCGGCCAGGGCGCGGGCGGCAACTACATGTACGACTGGCGCAACGTGCCCCGCATGGACGAACTGGGCTTCCCCATCGCCGAGCTGACCGAGGACACCTTTGATATCACCAAGGCGCCCGACTGCGGCGGCGTGATCTGCGAGCAGAGCTGCAAGGAACAGTTCCTGTACGAGGTGCACGACCCGGCCAACTACTGGACGCCCGATGTCAACGTGGACGTGAGCCACGCCACCCTGACCCAGATCGGCGAAAACCGCGTGCGCGTGGGCGGCGTGAAAGGCAAGCCCCGGCCGGACACCCTCAAGCTGTGCGTAGGCTACCACAAGGGCTGGAAAACGGTCTCCATGCTGAGCTTCGCCTGGCCCGACGCCTACGAAAAGGCCCAGTACTGCGCCGAGGTCATCATGAAAAAGATGCAGCGCCGCGGCATGAAGGCCGATGACATCCACATCAGCTACATCGGCCTGAACAGCCTGCATCTGGGCGTGGCCGATATGAGCGAGGAAGCGCTGAAAAACCTGAACGAGTGCGTGCTGCGCATCGCCGTGTTCAGCGAGGACAAAAAGGAATGCGCCAAGATCATCCCCGAGATCAGCCCGCTGCAGCTGAACGGCCCTCCGGGTGCGTCGTTCTTCGGCGGCCGCGCTCATGTGCAGGAGGTCATGGCATTGTGGCCCACCACCGTGCCGCGTGACGCAGTAAAGGTCGAGAGCCATATTCTGGAGGTGAAGTAAGATGCCTGAAATTTATCTGAACGACATCGCCCACGGCCGCTCCGGTGACAAGGGCGACACCAGCAACGTCTGCGTGTATGCGCGCAAGCCCGAATACTACAAGATCATCGAGCGCGAAGTCACGCCCGAAGCACTCAAGGCCTACTTCGGCGACATGGTCAAGGGCGAGATCACCCGGTACGACGTGCCCTCGCTGGGCGGCTTCAACTTTGTGATGAAGCATGCCCTGGGCGGCGGCGCCACCATGAGCCTGCGGCTGGACAGCCTGGGCAAGAGCATGGGCAGCGCTGTGATGCGCATGAAAATCCACGTAGAGGACGGTGAATTGTAATGAGCGAACATATGGCGCTGGAGAACCTGACCGTTCTCGACCTGACCCGCGTGCTGGCTGGCCCATTCTGCACCATGATGCTGGCCGACATGGGCGCCAACGTCATCAAGATCGAAGTTCCCAACGGCGGCGACGACACCCGTACCTATCCCCCGTTCCGTGAGCACAACCTGAACGGCGAGCGCGAAAGCCTGTACTTTGCCAACATCAACCGCAACAAAAAGGGCATCACCCTGAACCTGAAAGCCCCCGAGGGCAAGGAGATCTTCAAGGAACTGGTCAAAAAGGCCGACATCGTGGTGGAAAACTACCGCCCCGGCGTGATGGATAAGCTGGGGCTGGGGTACGACGTGCTCAAGGAGATCAACCCCCGCATCATCTACGCGGCGGTTTCCGGCTTTGGCTGCTACGGCCCGTATCACCTGCGCCCGGGTTACGATATTCTGGGCCAGGCCATGGGCGGCATGATGGCCACTACCGGCCCCACCGCCGGCGCCCCACCCCGCGCGGGCAGCGCGCTGGGCGACATGCTGGGCGGCCTGCACGTGACCATTGGCATTCTGGCGGCTGTGAACGCCCGTACCATCACCGGCAAGGGCCAGCGCGTGGATGTGAGTCTGATGGACAGCGTGATCGCCGCCACCGAGAACACCGCCATCAAGTATCTGGAAAGCGGCAAGCTGCCCGAGCGCATGGGCAACCGCTACGCCGCCGTCTCGCCCTACGACGCCTTCAAGTGCAAGGACGGCGTGGTCATCATTGCCTGCGGCAACCAGAAGCTGTACGAGATCCTGTGCAACGAGATCCTGCATCGGCCGGATATGATCACCGACCCCCGCTTTGTGGATATGCCCGGCCGGCTGGCAAATCAGGACGCCATTCAGGAAGTGATCGAGGATGTGCTGAAGGATTACACGATGGACGAGGCCGTCAATCTGATCCTCAGCAAGGGCATCCCCGCCGGCCCCATCATGGACATCAGCCAGATCCTGGCCGACCCCCATGTAAAAGAGCGCGAAATGTTCGTGGAGATGGATCATCCCACGCGGGGCCGCATCCCGGTCACCGGCTGCGCCATCACGCTGACGGAGACCACGCCCAGCGTGCGCACCCCCGCCCCCGCCCTCGGCCAGGACAACAAGGCCGTGTTTGAGGGGATGCTGGGCATGAGCGACGAACAGTTCAACGCCCTGCACGAAAAGCACGTATTCTGAGTTCTATACCCGGTATCCATCCCCCATTTCAACGAATGTCACTTGCGGCTGCGGGGGCAAGGTGCCCCCGCAGTAATTAAAAAGGATATATGTTGTTGCGGAGGAAACATTTATGTTAGCAGCACTTGGTTTTATTACGATCATTCTTGTTCTGGCACTGATCATGAGCAAAAAGGTCTCGACGCTGGTCGCCCTGATCTTTGTCCCTGCCATCACCGGTTTTATTGCCGCTTTCATGCAGGCTCCCGCCGCCATCATCAAAGCGGCTGAAGCGGCTGCGGAAAAGGCCGGCACTGCCTATGTTGAGCCGACCATCACCTTCGGGATGCGCCTGACCAAGGCGCTGACCATGCTCAGCACCGATTACATGGGCAAGGGCCTGTCCAGCATTGTGGCGACAGGCGTCATGTTCATCTTTGCGATCCTGTTCTTCAGCACCTGCTCGGATGCAGGCGTGTTTGACCCCATCATCAACCGCATCCTCAAGCTGACCGGCGAGGACCCGGTAAAGATCTGCATCGGTACGTTCCTGATCGGTTGCATCTGCCATCTGGACGGTTCGGGCGCCACCACCTTCCTGATTGCGATTCCCGCCTGCATGCCCCTGTATAAGAAAATGAAGATGAACCTGTGGGTCGAGGCCACTCTGGTCGCTCTGGCCGCCGGTATCATGAACGTTATGCCCTGGGGCGGCCCGACCATCCGCGCTGCCGCCGCCATGTCCGGCCTGGGCTATGAGGTCACCGGCAGCGAGCTGTGGGTCGGCATCATGCCCGCCTGGATCGTGGGTCTGATCGCCTGCGTCGTGGTTGCCGCTTTCCTGGGTATGAAAGAAGCCAAGCGGATCTCCGCCGGCATCCCCGCCGAAGAAGTGTCCGGCCTGACCGAAGTGAACACCGCCAATGC
>CAMFSB010000149.1 GCA_945982465.1 uncultured Faecalibacterium sp.
GGATCAGAACCTTCTCGCCAGGATAGATCTTCAGGTTGATATTGCGGAGGGTCGGCTCGACCTGGGCTCGATATTTAAAGGAATAGTCTTTAAATTCGATGATCGGCTCCATGGATCAGTCCTCTTTTTGCAGGCTGGAGGCTTTGCCGCCCATCTTGGAATAACCCAGGCACAGCAGCGTGCCCAGAATGGCCACAATGATCACATTGCCCAGGCAGGCCCACGCGCCCTGCGCAAACACCTTGTTGACAGGCTCGGCGTAGATCACGATGTCCAGCACCGGGGCCAGCACGACCCAGGCCAGCAGGTTCGCCGCCACCTGCACCACATTGAAGCCGATGACCGCTTTTTTGCCGGCAAAGCCGCCCTCGCGCACAGCCAGCTTGCCGGCGGTCAGGCCCACCAGAATGCCGAACAGCGCGTCGGGGATGACCCAGCTCCACCAGATGCCGCCGTAAAAGAACGCATCGCCCAGCGCATGGCCCGCCAGGCCGATGATGCCGCCTACCACCGGGCCAAACACCGCGGCAAAGAACGCCAGCAGCGCCGCGCGGATTTGCAATGCCGTGTTGGGGATAAAGCCCAGCGGAATGGCCACTTCGGTCAGCGCCACGAACAGCGCGGTGCCGATGGCGGTGGCCACCACTTCCTTGATGCCGAATTTGAACGTCGATTTTTCCATACTGTTTCCTCCTCTGCACTTGGAGCGGTTCGCAAACCGCACTTCAGTTACCGGAATTATACTCTCCGCGCACCCGTATGTCCAGCCACACAGGCGCGTGGATGCGACAAATTTACAGGGCCGCCACCGCTGCCTTGAGCGCCGCCACCCGGTCGGTCTGCTCCCACTTAACGCCCAGATCCTCGCGGCCCATGTGGCCGTAAGCGGCCAGCGAGCGGTAGATCGGCTTGCGCAGATCCAGATCCCGGATGATAGCGGCAGGGGTCAGGTCAAACACCTGCTCCACGGCCTGCTCGATCACACTATCGGCCACAGCGCCCGTGCCAAAGGTATCCACCATCACCGATACCGGCTTTGCCACGCCGATGGCATAGGCCACCTGCACCTCGCACTTCTGGGCCAAGCCAGCGGCCACGATGTTCTTGGCTACCCAGCGGGCCGCGTATGCTGCGCTGCGGTCCACCTTGCTGGGGTCCTTGCCGCTGAACGCACCGCCGCCGTGGCGGGAATAGCCGCCGTAGGTGTCCACAATGATCTTACGGCCGGTCAGGCCGCTGTCGCCCTGGGGGCCGCCCACCACAAATCGGCCGGTGGGGTTGATGTAGTATTTGGTGTTCTCATCCAGCAGTTCAGCGGGGATGGTGGCGCGGATGACCTGTTCCATCACATCGGCGCGCAGCTGCTCCATGGTCACATCCTCGCTGTGCTGGCTGGAGATGACCACAGCGTCCACGCGCACAGGCCGGCCGTCCTCGTATTCCACGGTCACCTGGCTCTTGCCGTCCGGCCGCAGATAGGGCAGCGTGCCGTTTTTACGCACCTCGGTCAGCCGCTTGGCCAGCTTGTGCGCCAGGCTGATGGGCATGGGCATCAGCTCCGGCGTTTCGGTGCAGGCGTAGCCGAACATCATGCCCTGGTCGCCGGCGCCGCCCACCTGATCGTTGGTGCCCAGCGCGATATCGGGGCTTTGGCCGTCGATGTTGGAGATGACCGCGCAGGTCTCGGCGTCAAAACCGTACTTGGCACGGGTGTAGCCGATCTCGCTGACCACCTGCCGCACGATATGCTGGAAATCCACATAGCAGTCGGTGGAGATCTCGCCCATGATGTGCACAAGGCCGGTGGAAACGCAGGTCTCGCAGGCCACGCGGGCGCCGGGGTCCTTTTCGAGGATGGCGTCAAGGATGGCATCCGAGATCTGATCGCAGATTTTATCGGGATGCCCTTCGGTAACGGATTCGGAGGTGAATAGACGCTTTGCCATAAAAAGATGCTCCTTTCGCATTGGCGCGCCGCCCAAACGGCGCTGTTTGTTCCACAGAAAGGCAACCGAGGAAGTGCCGGCCGCCGGCCGTACAGCGGCGGGCATGAAAAGATCCGCACGAACGAAAAAAGCTCAAACCGGAAAGGTCTGAGCTTTGCCACTCTTATCTTTCGGTTTCCCGCAGGATTTGGCACCTTACGCACACCGCGCAGGTTGTCGGGCTTCACAGGGCCTGTCCCCTCTGCCACTCTTGATAAGTCGCTATTCTGTTTTCGGGTCTTATTTTAGCACGTGATGGGCCGTTCGTCAATCGGTCAAACTGACCACTTTGCACAAGATGCGGCCGCCTTGTTGCACTTTTTGTACAAAAGACGGCCGCTGTACCAGGTTATTCCGTTCAGGCGTTGCCCTGCACCGCCACATATCCCGCGCTGCGCACGCACGCCGCGCCCTCGGGGCCGCACAGCCAGTTGTATGCGGTCCGGGCCGGGCTGTCCGCAGGCGTATCGGCGCGCACCAACGCGTAGAATTCGTTGCAGTAGGGGTAGCTCTCGTCGCCGATGGTGTCGTTTGCAGGCAGCACGCCCTCCACCTTCAGCAGCCGCAGGCCGGGCTGGGCGTACATGCGGTCGATGTAATAATACACCGAAAAGCCCAGCGCATTGCCCTGGTTGTTGTACTGTGCCAGCGAATCCACCAGTTCATCCATGGCGCCGGGGGCCAGCTCGGTGGGCGCGGTCATTGGCTCCACGCCCTGCATCACCAGCTTTTTGAACAGCGTCTGGCTGCCGCTGTCCTCGCTGCGCTGGAATGCCAGAATGGGGCTGTCCTCGCCGCCCACCTGGCTCCAGTTGGTGATCTTGCCGGTATAGATATCCACCAGCTGCTGGCAGGTCAGGCTCTGCACAGGGTTCTGTTCATTGACCATAAACACCAACGCGTCGCGGCCCACCGGGGTGATCTCCAGTTCCGTGCCCGCATCGGCGATCTCCTGCTGGATATACTCCGGCGCTTCGTACACCACCAGCAGCTCGGGGTAATACTCCGGCGTTTCGGGGTCGTAATACACCGCCAGCTTTTCCCACGCATAGCCGGTGGTGGAAACCGAAATCGCGGACTGCACCTCGGCCAGGTCCTCGCCGGTCAGCTCGTGGCGCATGGCGGCCATCAGCGGGATGCAGGCTGTGCTGCCATCCACGCGGGGGTAATCCTCCGGCGCCAGCAGCGGCTCCGCGCTGCCGGGAGCTGTGCCCGAAGCGGCCGGCTCGTTGCCCGAAGATACCGGTTCGCTGCCGGCTCCACAGGCGGCCAGCGCCAGCCCGGCACAGCCAGCCAGCAAAGCTTTGCAAAACGTATTGCGCGTGAGCTTTTTCATTGGCTGATCCTCCTGATTCCAGCGGCCGCAGGGCCTGCCCTGCGCGCCGGGGTATGGCGGCGGCATGCCGCCCATGGTGTATCTTTGTGCCACGAGCTGCGCCCGATTACCACCAGTACGATTCAGCGTCATCGCCTACGGCCGAAGCCCAGACGCTCTCCTTCCAAAGCCAGCCGCCCTCCAGATCCATCCAGCCGCACTCAAACCCTCGGCGGCAGGCAAAGAATTCCGGCTCACAGGCGCTGACATTGCTCGCGCCCGCCAGCAGCACCGTGCCGTCCAGTGCCAGAATGTCGTACAGGTAGCCACCGCCGCTCGTTTCGCGCAGACCGTAGCCGTAGTTCAGCCCATCGGGGTATTCCACATACGCATAGGCGGTCAGCGGCTCATCCCAGACGGCTCCGTCAGTGCTGTACAGCATAATGGACTGCTCCTGATCGATGCCGTTTCCGTAAACGCTGCGGTTGAGCATCAGCCGCTGTGACTGGGGGTAAAGCTGCAGGGTATACGAAACAAACTCGTCCGGTGCTGCCACATACAGCTGATACGGCTCTTCCAGCAGCAGTTCTCCGTTCCGGTACAGGCGGACCGTCTGTGCCGTGCGCAGCGCGCACAGGCCGGTTTCCACATCCTGGATAAAATCGACCGCCTGCCTGCTCCCGTCGGCAGCTTCAAGGCGGAAATACCGGCCGTCTGCTTCCAGACCGTCGTTTACGTCAAAGCCTTCCAGCACCAGCTGGTCGCCCAGCTGGCACAGAATGGGCAGGTCGGCCTGCTGCAATACGACGCCGTCCTCCACACGGATCAGGGCATAGCCTTCCTCCTGCTGCACACAGGCCAGCCCCTTGCCGCAAAGGCCGACGCACTTCTCCACTACGCGGCCGGTGGAGGTATCGTACAGGATGGTATCCACCCGGCCGCTGCCCTGCCGTTCCAGCCGGAGCCAGCCGTCCGGCAGCAGGCTTTGCGCGCCGCCATAGCTGGTCACATCCGGGATCTCCTGCAAAAGTGCGCCCTGCCCATCGTACAGCTGCACTTTCCGCCGGCCGAGTTCGCTTTCTTCGTCCCACTGCCAGATGCTGACGCACAGCAGCCCCTCCTGCGGGCTGTAAAGGTCGCTGGCGCCGTCCGGCAGCGCGATCTCCTGCCCCGTGGAAAGCTGCACCAGAGCGCAGTGGACGCTGGGGGGGCCGTTCCATCTTTGATCGTCCTGCACCAGCAGCCAGCCCTCGCAAAGCTGGTAGCCCCGGCGCTCGCCCAGCTCGTACACGGGCGCGCCGGTTTTATCGCGCACTGTATACACATAGGCATCGCTGCCCTGCGGCGCGCCGCTGAGGAAATATTCGGTCGTGCCGGTCACAGCGTCGGTGAGCAGGTACACCTGCTCATGGCCGCCCACCCGGAAGCAGGGCTGCGCCCCGCAAAAAACAATGCCCGCAGCGCCGTTATAGCGCAGCTCGCCGTCATCCAGCTGCGCGTAGGCAGGCCGGTCGGCGCCGGCAACCGATTCTTCGGTGGTTCCCGAGCCGGTGCTGCTGGCAGCCTGCGCGCCCGATGCAGGCTGCTCCGCCGCGCGGCAGCCACTCAGCAGCAGAACTGCCGCCAAGCCGGCCGCTGCCACCTGCAGATTTCTCATGGATCGAAGGCTCATACCAAAGTCTCTCCTCTGTTGCCGGGCTTATTCCGTTTCCTTTGCAGCCGGGATCTCTTCCCGCCACGGGAGAACGCGAACAAATGCGATTTGCTTTGTATACGATTCGGCCCGGGCGGATATTGCG
>CAMFSB010000150.1 GCA_945982465.1 uncultured Faecalibacterium sp.
CGCCGGCCGCGCTGCCGAGCAGGTTCTGGATCTCGGCCCGCACGGCGTTGTAGTCCATCATGTCGGAATCCAGCTCCGCCTGGGCCTGCTTTTGGGCGTCCTCGGCGCTCAGCAGGTTCTCGCTGGCCTGCACCAGCGCCTGGGCGTATTCTGCCTGCTTGGCTTTAAGGGTGTTCTGCTGGGCTTCCAGCTCCTGCCGGCGCCGCTCCAGCTCCTGCAGCTCCGCTTCCAGCGTGGCCTTTTCCGCTTCCAGCGCGGCCTTGGCCGCGGCCAGCTCGCTCAGTTGGGCCTGCATTTCATCCATGATCTCGGTGTCCTTGGCGGACACATCCTGGATCACATCCGCAAAGGTCAGGAACTGATACAGGTTGGACACCGCCGAAAGCAGGCTCATGGTGCCGCAGTCCTTCATTTCCTGCATGGCGGCCATGCGCTGCTTGAAGCCGTCCCACTGGGCGTCGATCTCGGCCTGCTTTTGCTCGATCTCGGCCTGCTTTTGCTCGATGTTCTGCTGCGTGACCAGAATGGCCTGCTCGGTCTCGCCCACGCTGTTCTGCACCTCGGCGATGGAGCTGGTGATCACCGCGATCTGACTTTTCAGGTTGGCGACCTGGCTTTCCAGATTTTTTTTGCGGGTCTTGGCCTCGGCGGTGTTCTTTTTCATTGCCTCCAGGGCGGCCCGGTCCTCCGCCAGCTTTTTTTCCAGTTCTTCCAGCTGCTGCTCCAGTTCCTCCTGGGTAGCCGCCTGCGCGGGCATGGCCGGCACCGCCTGCACGGCGCACAGCGCCAGAACCACACAGGCCAGCCCCAGCGCCAGTGCCCGCCCGATGCGGGCGGGGGCGGTTTTTCTACTCAGATCATACCTCATGGCCGTACCTCCGTACGCTCAGACATTCAGATGCTTCCGGATGGATGTTACGCTGCCCAGGCCGCCCACAACGGCGCCGCCCAGCAGGAAGGCAGGCAGGATGATGTACCACACCCGGCTCACCGGCAGAACGGACGCGCCCAGCAGCGTGCCCCAGAAGCCGGTAAGCTGGCCCGAGGCCTGCACCAGCCCCGCGTAGGCGGCCAGCACGATGGCGCCGGCCAGCACCGCCGACAAAAGGCCCACGCCCACGCCCTCCACAAAGAACGGCCAGCGGATGAAGCCATTGGTGGCGCCCACGTACTTCATAATATTGATCTCCCGGCGGCGGGCGTAAACGCTCAGCCGGATGGTGTTGGAAATGACCACGATGGACACCACCGCCAGCACCGCCACCAGCACATAGCCCGCGATGGTAATGACACTCTGCACGCTGACAAAGATGTAGGTCATCTCCTCGGCGGCGTTCACCTTGACCACATGGGGCAGCGCGCGCAGCTGGGCGCAGATGCCGTCCAGATTTTCCAGATCGCGGATGACCACGCTGAAGTTGGCCTTGAACGGGTTTTCCTCGTCTGGCTCAAACTCGTCCCACAGATCGGCGTATTCCTCCATGTAGCCGCGGTACTCCTCCAGCACGTCGCGCTTGGAATAGTAGGTGGCCCCCGCCACGCCGGGGATGGCCAGAATATCGCTGTTCAGCTGGGCGATCTCCTCATCGGTGCCGTCCCACGCAGGGTCCAGGTACACGATGGTCTCGTTCTGGCTGCCCAGATACGCCACCAGGCTGTCCACGTTCATGGTGAACAGGGTGGCCACGCCGGTGATCACCAGGCAGGCCGTCAGCACGCCCACGCCGGCCAGCGTCATCAGCCGGTTGGCCGCCAGATTGTGCAGGCCCTGCCTGGTAAGATATTTGAAACTGGACCAGTTCATACCGTTGGCTCCTCATGCAGCTGCGCGCCGGGCACGTCGCTGATGACATGGCCGTGGTCGATGGTGATAACGCGCTGGTGGAAGCGGTGGACAAGCTCGTGCTCGTGCGTAACCACCACCACCGTGATTCCCACGCTGTTGATGGCCGAAAGCAGCTCCATCATTTCAAAGCTCAGCTCGGGGTCGATGTTGCCGGTGGGCTCGTCCGCAATGATGAGCTGGGGCGAGTGCACCAGCGCGCGGGCCAGCGCCACGCGCTGCTGCTCGCCGCCGCTCATGGCTTCGGGCAGGCTGTCGGCCTTGTCGCCCAGGCCCACCAGGTCCAGCACATAGGGCACGCGCTGGCAGATCTTTTTTTCGGGGATGTTGGTGACCCGCATGGCAAAGGCCACGTTTTCGTAAGCTGTCATGCTGGGGATCAGGCGAAAATCCTGGAACACCACGCCCATCTGCCGGCGCAGGTACGGGATATCCCGTTCGCGGATGCGGGCGACATCCTGCCCGTTGACGAACACCGCGCCTTCGGTGGGCTTTTCCTCCCGCAGGATCATTTTCAGGAAGGTGGACTTGCCTGCGCCGGAATGGCCCAGCACAAAGGCGAACTCCCCTTTGCGGATGTGGATATTCACGTCCTCCAGCGCGAGGTGATCGCCCGGGTAGACTTTGGAAACATGCTCAAAACGTATCATGGCAAAAGGCTCCTTTGGCAGCAGCGGAACGCCGCGGCCCGCACACGCCGCGGCGCAAAGGCACAGCACGCGCCCCCGCCCATATCGAATACACGAATCACGCCGCGCCGGTATTGCACGCCGCAGGCGTTTGCCCCGCAAAAAAGGCCGCCGCCCGCGGCGACGGCCCCAGAGTACAAGGCACGGCCGGCACAGGAACGCCTGCCATGCAGCAGATCAGTATTTTGCAGGGTTGTTGGACAAATACTTTTTGACCATCAAAGCCACCTTGAACACGATGGCGTCGTCAAATTCGCGCAGATCCAGACCTGTAAGCTTTTTGATCTTTTCCAGCCGGTACACCAGCGTATTGCGGTGCACAAACAGGCCGCGGCTGGTTTCGGAGACGTTCAGGTTGTTCTCAAAGAAGCGCTGAATGGTGAACAGCGTTTCCTGATCCAGGCTTTCGATGCTGCCCTGCTTGAACACTTCCTTGAGGAACATCTCGCACAGCGTGGTGGGCAGCTGGTAGATCAGCCGGGCAATGCCCAGATTGTCGTAGCTGACGATCTGCTGCTCGGTGTCGAACACCTTGCTCACTTCCAGCGCGATCTGCGCTTCCTTGAAGCTGGTGGCCAGATCCTTCACGTTGGAAATGGGGGTGCCGATGCCCACCACCGCCTTGATATAGTGCTCGCCGGAAAGGTTATCCACGATGCTGGCAGCCAGCTTTTCCAGATCATGGCGCTCGATGCCCTTGCGGATCTCCTTGACCAGCACGGTGTCGGTCTCGCTGATGTTGAACACAAAGTCCTTCTGCTTGTCGGGGAACAGGCTGCTGACCACATCGTAGGCCGAAATATCGCTGCCCGAGGTCACGCGGATGATCAGCACCACGCGCGACACATCGGTGGCAAAGTGCAGCTCCCGCGCCTTGGCGTAGATATCGCCCGGAAGGATATTGTCCAGCACCACGTTTTTGATAAAGTTGGCTTTATCAAATTTTTCGTCGTGGTACTGCTTGATGCTCTGCAAACTGATGGAAAGCAGCGCGGCAAACTGGGCGGCCACCTCATCCGTACCCTCCACAAACACCGCGTAATCGTTGTGCTTGGAGCTGGAGAACTGGTGATAAGTATAGCCGTCCTTGGCAAACTTGTCGCCGGCGATCAGGCGTTCCGCCATAAAGCCGTCGCGCATCTCGCCGATCAGGTTGAGCTCAGAGCAGGAGATCACCGCACCAGTCTCGTCCACCACGCCCACGACACGGTCGATCGCGTCCTTCATCTGGTACACGACGCTCTGAAATACTCTGTTGGCCATAAAGTACAACCCCTTTTCCTGTTTAACACAAAGCCGAAACCCCATGCTGGTGATTTTGAACAATTACACAGCATTACAATTTCTATTTTACACAAAAGAATTTACTTTCGCAACATATTTCACCAAAATAATTACAGAAATATTGTATAAAACAGAAGCCGGGTCCCAAAGTGCGGAAAAATGCAGGGTTTTCGCCCCGATTATACTGCCGAAATGTGTTGCTTTTTTGAAATATTACAAAAAAGTTTCAATTTCTCGCCCGCCCGGCGGCGGTAATTTTTCCCGCCCGGGGGATCACCGGGCAGCGGTGATGGCGCCCTTTTCGGCCGCGGTCAGCTCCCGCCAGCCGCCCGCAGGCAGGCTTTTATCCAGCCACAGCCCGCCGATGGCGTCGCGGTGCAAGGCGTTCACCCCCGCGCCATACACGCCGAACATCCGCTTGATCTGGTGGTACACGCCCTGCCGCAGCGTAACGCGCACGGTAAGGCCGTCGGGCGAAAGCGGCTCGACCTGCGCGGGGGCAAGGGTCTGGCCGTCGGCCAGCGTCACGCCTGCCGCAAACCCGCTGCGCATAGCGTCGGTCAGCGGTGTGTCCAGCGTGACGGTGTAGGTTTTGGGCACATGATGCCGGGGCGAAAGAATGTCGTGGGCAAACGCGCCGTCGTCGGTGAGCAGCACAAAGCCGGTGCTGGTTTTGTCCAACCGCCCGGCCGGGAACAGCTGCCGCCGGGGGTAAGCCGCCCCCACCAGGTCCACCACGGTAGTCTCCCCCGCCCGGCCGCTGCTGGCGCTGACCACGCCGGTGGGCTTGTTCAGCATCAGGTACACAAAGGCCTGGTGCGCCAGCGGCCGGCCGCCGGCCGCCACGGTCTCGCCGCCGGCCAGCTGGGCGTCGGCTTTTTTGCAAACAGCCCCATCCACCGTTACACGGCCTTTGCGGATCAGTACACGGCTCTCGCTGCGGGTGCAGCCAAGGCTTTCGGCCAGATATTTATCCAAACGCATAGGGGGTTCCTTTCCGGGTGGGGTGCGCGGCGCACACCCTGGCCAATTCGTTCTGGCAACAGTATACCCCGCGCGCGCGGCAAACGCAAACAAAACCGCGCCGTGCGCGGCAAAACAAAGGCAGGCCGGCGGCAAACCCGGCCGCACCTTTGCGTGCAGCAAAGCCGCACGGAGCGCACGGCAGGCCGGCAGGCATATCCCGCGCCGGCGTTGCTCCTGCGGGCGCGGCAAGGCGGACTGCAAAACGCGGCCCCCAAGGGCGCAAAGGCGCTTTGGGGGCCGCGTTGATC
>CAMFSB010000151.1 GCA_945982465.1 uncultured Faecalibacterium sp.
CGCGGCCTGGCACACCTGGGCGTTGTACATCGTGTGGCGGCGGGCCATGGCCTGTACAAAGGCCGGGTACCGCCGGTACCTGGCCGCAAACGGAGCCATCCGGGCGGGCGGCTTGAGATAGCCCGCGGGCTGGGTCAGCACCACCACGCTGCGGGTGCAGCCCAGCGCCCGTGCCTGTTGCAGCGGGATGCTGTCGGCCACGCCGCCGTCCAGATAGCGCTTGCCGTCCACCTCCACAATGCGGGACACCAGCGGCATCGACGCGCCGGCCCGCAGCAGCTCCATGCTGCGCACGGTGGCCAGCTCGGTCAGGCGCGGATATTCGGCGCAGCCGGTCTCCACATTGGTGCAGGTGGCGTAAAACGCGATAGGCGACGCTTCAAAGGCCGCCACCTCAAACACATCCAGCTTTTGCGGGATGTCGTAGTAGCAGAACTGCCGGCCCACCACGTCGCCCGTGGTCAGCAGGGAATACAGCCCCATAAAATGCCGGTCGCCGCGGTATTTTTCGTAATAGCGGATGGTGCGCCCGGGCTGGTTGGAAACATAGCTGGCCCCGTGCAGCGCCCCGGCCGACGTGCCGATCACCACATCGGCCCACAGGCCGTTTTCCATCAGCACGTCCAGCACGCCGGCCGTGTACAGCCCGCGCATGGCGCCGCCTTCCAGCACCAGGCCCAGCTTTTCGCATGGCTGCAGCATGGCTCACCCCTGCCGCTTGGCCTGGGCCTTGGCGGTAAATTTGGCGTCGTTGATCACAAAACGCTCGTGCGTGCCGCCGCCCACCGGGCCTGCGTCGTCGCACAGCGTTACCCGGAACACCAGCCTGCGGCCCTCCACGGCCACCAACTCGCTTTCACAGCGGACGGTCATGCCCACGGGGGTGGGGGCGGTGTGCTCCAGCTCCAGCTTGGTACCCACGGTGCCGCAGCCCTCGTCCAGGTACGGGGCCACGCTCTGCCAGCAGGTGCGCTCGGCCAGCGCCACCAGCGCCGGCGTGGCAAATACGGGCAGGGTGCCGCTGCCCAGGGCGGCGGCGGTGTTTTCGGATGTAACGGGCTGCTGCGCAGCTCCCTTGATGCCAGCTTCCAGCATAATAATTCCCTCCTGCATTGGGCCGGGCGCGCCCGGCGCGTGATCTGATATGGCGCCATTGTAACACATTTGCCTCGCCTTGACAAATACCCTTTAAAATAGTAGGCTAATGCTCAGCCGCCCTGCGCGGCGGTAAGGTGATTGGATGGAAAAAGCGGGGGAGACCCATGCGGGAGTTTCGGTTTGCGCTGCGCCGCACCGTGCCGGTGCTGTGCGGCTATGTTTTTTTGGGGCTGGCGTTCGGCCTGCTGCAGCAGCAGGCGGGGTCCGGCCCGCTGTGGGCGCTGGGGTCGGTGTGCGGCGCGGCGCTGGGGCAGGTGCTGCCCTTTGACCTGGCCGGCATCGACTACGCCATGACCGCCCTGTTCGTGACCATCCTCACCGAGCAGTGGCTCACTGCGGAGGATCACTTCCCGGCGGTGTTTGGCCTGGGCTGCGGGGTGGTGTGCCTGTTGGTTCTTGGGCCGGACCGCTTTTGGGTCCCGGCGCTGGCCGCCCCCGCCGGCGGCGGAACGCCGGGCCGGGAGCTGGCGGCCCAGCCAAAGGCCCTGTACAAAACAAAAACCGCGCCCGTTTGCGCAAATGGCGGCCACAGGGCACGCCGCGCAAACGGGCGCGGTTGTTTTTTGGCGGGGCGGGCGGCTTACCCTTTCAGCTTCTGGTACGCCGTGCGGGGCGTGCCGTCGTCGGTCAGGATAGTGCCGCAGCGGGCAAAGCCGTTTTTGTCCAGCACATGCTGCATCACCTGATTGGCGGTATGGGTGTCGATGCGCAGGCTGTCGCAGTGCTCCATGGCCCAGGCCAGGACCCGGTCGGCCACATGGGTGCTTTCGGCAGCGGCCGCCAGCCGGTGGATGGTGCCGTAGGGGCGGGCATCGTCCAGCCAGGCGCCTTCGATGTGGGCATAGGTGGGGTCGCTGCCCAGAATAAAGGCAAATGTGCCCTCCAGCTGGCCGTTGGTCATCACCACGAACTGCCGGTTGGCCAGAATATCCTCCTGCACCAGCGCTGCGTCCGGGTAGGTGTCGCCCCATTGGGTCGGGTTGCCCGCGGCCGCCATGGCGGCCCGTGCGCGCTGATAAATTTGCATGATCGCGTCCAGATCGGCCCGCGAAGCGCCTCGAATTGACATGATCGTTCACCATTGCTTTCCCAAGGTTTGCACGGCGCGCCGCCGGGCGGCCGTGTCTGCGCCCTTATTATACACCCAAAACCACCCAAAAGGGAAATGCTTTTCGTGCATTTTGCCAACATTTATGCAATAACACCTGTGTGCGTTGTTTTTTGAACAGGGCCGACGCGGCAAAATTTGCGCGCCGGGTGTTGAAGCCGCCGGCGGGAACATGCTATACTGAAAAAACGCCTGCGCGGCCAGCGCGGGCGGGGCAACAATGGGGGATTTGCGATGGAACAGTGGATCAAGGGCATGGATGTATCATCCCTGCTGGAAGTGGAAGAATGCGGCGGCCGGTTTTTTGACGGCGACGCGCCCGGCGACGCGCTGCAGATCTTGCAGCGCTACGGCGCCAATCTGGTGCGGCTGCGGCTGTGGAACGACCCGTACACGGCCGGGGGCGAGCCGTACGGCGCGGGCACCTGCGACCTGCCCCGCATGATGGTGCTGGCGCGCCGCGCCAAAAACCTGGGCATCGGCTGGATGCTGGATCTGCAGTACAGCGATTTCTGGACCGACCCGGGCAAGCAACTGCGGCCCAAGGCCTGGCAGGGGCTGACCGTCCGCCAGCTGGAACGGGCGGTGTACGATTATACGCTGGCCGTGATGCGGGTGCTGAAAGAGGCCAACCTGCTGCCGGAAATGGTGTCGGTGGGCAACGAGTTGTCCAACGGCCTGCTGTGGCCGGAGGGGCAGTACCCCCATTTTGACAACATCGCCCGCTTTTTGAGCGCGGGCATCCGGGCGGTGCGCCGGGTGGACCGGCACATCCCGGTGATGATCCATCTGGATAATGGCTGCCGCAACGGGCTGTTCCGCGATTGGTTCGACCGGTATTTCGCGGCCGGCGGGGCGGATTTTGAGTACATCGGCATGAGCTACTATCCGTTCTGGCACGGCACGATGGAGCAGCTGCGCGACAACATGAACGACCTGGCCGTCCGCTACCATAAAAATCTGATCGTCACCGAAACAGCGGCCGGCTTTACGCTGGAGGACTACCAGCAGTACGAAAAACTGCCCGCCGAACAGCGCACCGGCCCGGCGGCCAACCGCGAAACGGTGGAGCAGGTGCTGTACCCCATGACGCCGGAGGGCCAGTGCCGCTTTATGACCGAGCTGATGCAGACCATCTGCCAGGTGCCCGAGCACCGCGGACGGGGCTTTGTGTACTGGGAGCCGGCCTGGCTGCCGGTGCCGGGCAGCCAGTGGGCCAACCAGACTGCCCGCGCCTACATGAATGAGACCCGGCCCGGCGGCAACGAGTGGGCCAACCAGACCCTGTTCGACTACGGCGGCCGCGCCCTGCCCGCGCTGCAGGTGATCCGCGATTTCCGGCCGGAATAAGGCGGGGGCGGCCCGTGCAGAACGCATAGACGGAAAAGTGACCGCAGAGGGCAACGGAATGGGCCGGCTGCGGTCCTTTTTGCAAACAAAAAGCCCTGCGCGTTCCACAGAATGCACAGGGCTTTGGTGCGACCGGGAGGATTCGAACCTCTGGCCTTCCGGGTCGGAGCCGAACGCTCTATCCAGCTGAGCTACGATCGCACGACCGGGATAACGGAGTTATTATAGCAGACTTCTGCGCAAAATGCAATCGGAATGTTTGCGGATCTTCTGCCGGGGCGGCCGGATGCCCCGGCCCGCCGCCAGGCAGGGTCCGCCGCAGCCCAAAGCAGCCGCCTGCGCACCTCATCGCCGGGGACAAAACGGCCGCGCAGCAGCGCACGGCGGGTCACTTCCGGTTGCGCTGCCAGATGCGGTACAGCCCGTCCAACACCAGGCTTTCCCGGTAAAGGATCGGCGTGGCGCAGGCATCGCGGACGCAGGCGGGCAGGCTGCCCGTGGCGTAAAACACAGTCTGCGGGCCAAGCTCGGCGCAAAAACGCGCGGCCAGCCCATCCAGCAGGCAGGCGGTGCCCAGGATCATGCCGCGCTCCAGGCAGACCTCGGTGCTGGTGCCCAGCACGCTGGCCGGCGCCCGGCGGGCCAGGTCGATCTGCGGCAGCTGCGCGGTGTTCTGCACCAGGCTGCGCAGCGCAAGCTGCGGGCCGGGCAGGATCACACCGCCCACCAGTTCCCGGCGGTCGTTTACCGCCATCACGGAGATGGCCGTGTCTGCATGGATGACCACCAGCGGCGCGCGGCCCTCGTCCAGCGCCGCCACCGCACCGCACAAAAGCTCGGCGCCCAGCTGGGCGGGGTTGTCCAGCCGGAGTTTCAGGCCGCTTTTCAGCCCCGGCCCCACCGTGAGCACCCGCACCGGCGACAGCCGCCGCAGTGCTTCCAGCACGCGACTGGTCAGCATGGGCACCACGCTGCCCAGAATGGCGCCCTCGATCTGGCCGGGCGCGCAGCCGTACAGCGCCAGAAGCTCCCGGATCAGCAGGGCGTATTCATCCGCGGTCGCCAGCGGGTCGGAATGCAGGCAGCCGCAGAACTTCTGCCCGTCCGCTTCGTAGCCGCCGATGGTAAGGTTGGTGTTGCCGATGTTGACCGTCAGAACCATACGTTCGTCCTCCTATCCTATATATATAGTATTGTACCGTTGCCGTGCTGTTTGTGCAAGCGCTACCCGTAAGAAGAAGGAAAAGACACTGTTTTTTCTGCCGCAAAATTTGAATAAACGGGTTGACAAGGCGCGTTTTATGAGTATAATACACACTTGCGGCCGCTCATCGGCGCGTGTGGCAAAAGCTTTGAAGAAAATAATTCAAAAAAGTGCTTGACAACGCAAGCACAACGAGTTATAATAATCAA
>CAMFSB010000152.1 GCA_945982465.1 uncultured Faecalibacterium sp.
GTGGTACTGGTGCTGGCGGCATACGTTCTGATCCTGCGGCGGATGGGCTGCCGCTGGCGCAGGCTTCTGCCAGTGGCCGGGATGCTGCTTGTGTGCGCGGCTTTGGCGGGCGCGCTGCTTTCCCGCAATGTACTGCGGGTGGCGCTGGTGGGCAACGCCTGGTCCCCGGCTGTGGTGCTGACGCAGAACGGCCGGGCGGCGGTGCTGTTCCGGGGCGGCAGCTACAACGCGGTTCAGGTCACCCAGTATTTACAGCGCTATGGCATCGACCAGGCCGATCGGGTGATCGACCTGCGGTGCCCGGCCGGACGCCGATCCTCCGGTGGCAGAGCGTACCGATTTCGCTGCTTTCCACAGGGGAGGGCGGCGTTGTCTGCCTGGAATTGGGCGGCGTGACCGCGGCGGCCACCAGCGGGCAGCTGCAAACGGCCGGCTCGGTGCAGGCGGATCTGCTGTTGGGGTCTTCCAGCAATCCCGCCAGGGTGCAGGCCGGCACGGTGCTTTGTTTGAGCAAGGGATATTCCTGGCTTGCCGAAACCGGGGCAAACACGGTATACTATGGACAATCGGGCCTTTGTGTGGAAATAAGGCCGCAAATCAGTTATCGGATCACGGGGGCGTGGCAATGACCGCAGCGGAACAGCAGCTTAATGAACGGGTCCGGCAGGGATGCCCGGTATTTTACTTTTATTCCTCGGAGGCCTATCTGGTACGGCAGGCGGCGGCCGGCGTGCGCGCTGTACTGCTGCAGCAGGAGGCGGAGACCACCGTGCTGGACGGCCCTGCGCCGGAGCTGGAACAGATCATCATGGCGGCGGGCACGATCTCGTTTTTTGGCACCCGCCGCGTGGTGGAGCTGCCGGAGCTGGACCCGGCAGCTTATTCGGATAAAGACCTGGATGCGCTGTGCGATGTTCTGCAAAGCACGGAAAACGCCGTTTTTCTGCTGTGCAGCGTGTTCGAACCCGAACGGGACCGGCTCAAGCTTTCCAAGCGCGCGCAAAAGCTGATCGCTCAGTGCAAAAAAACAGGCTTTGTGCAGGAGCTGGCAAAGCCCCGCCCCTTTGAGCTGAAAGCCCGCATGATCGAACGGGCCCGCCAACAGGGAACGACCATGACCGACAACGCGGCTGCCGCGCTGCTGGAACGCTGCGGCGACGATTTGTTTTTGCTGGAAAACGAAACCGACAAGCTGTGCGCGCTTTCGGGCTACGGAACGGTCACGCCCTCCATGGTGGCGCAGATGTGCGCCCAAACGCTGGAGGCGGATGTGTTTGAAATGGTGCGGATGGTCACTGCAAAAAATTCCACCGGCGCCTGCCAGAAGCTGCATACATTGCTGCGCCTGCAAAACGACCCGATCCAGATCACGGGCGCGCTGGTCAGCAGCTATGTAGACCTGTACCGGGTCAAGCTGGGGCAGACGGCGAAGAAAAACTACAGCGCCGTGTTCAAGGATTTTGGGTATCGGGGCAGCGATTTTCGGCTGAAGCGCTCGGCCGAAAATGCCGCCCACTACACGCTCGCGCAGCTCGAGAACTGCCTGGGCATTCTGGCGGAACTGGACAAAGGGCTGAAAAGCTCGCCGGTGGATAAACAGCTGCTGCTGGAAACCGCGCTGTGCCGGCTTGCGCTGGCCGGCACGGCTGTGCGGAGGAACTGAATGCAGGAGAAGATCAAAACCGGCCGCGTGATCGTGGTGGAGGGCAAATACGACGCCGCCAAGCTGGCGGGCATCGTGGATGCGGCCATCCTTACCACCGACGGCTTCGGCATCTATACCGACCGGCGCAGGCAGCGCCTTTTTAAAACGCTGGCACAAAAGCAGGGGCTTGTGCTGCTGTTGGATTCGGACGCAGCGGGGTTCCGCATCCGCACCTACCTGACCAATCTGGTGGGCGCGCAGTATGTGGTGCAGGCCTATGTCCCCGCCGTGCACGGCAAGGAGAGCCGCAAGCCCCAGCCGGGCCGCGAGGGGCTGCTGGGGGTGGAGGGCATCGACGATGCCACCATCCGTTCCATGCTGCAAACGGCGCTGGCCGGGGAAAACGAAGCCCTGCCCGCAAAGCGGGCCGGCCGCCCGATTACCTATACAGACCTGTACGAATGGGGCATCTCGGGCACGGCGGACAGCGCGGCCCGGCGCGAAACGCTGCTGAACGCGCTGGGCCTGCCGCCCCGCCTTTCCAAAAAGGCGCTGGTGGAGGTGCTGAACACGCTGTATACCTTTGAGGAGCTGAACGATCAGGTGGGCCGGTATCTGCCGCCCTCCGGATGAACCTGCCCCAAGGCAAAACAAGAAAGGCGCAGGCCGCTTTGCCGTTTATGCAACGGCAGGCGGCCTGCGCCTGGTTCGCTTTATGACCCGTTTGCAGCCGGAATACAAACCGGGAAGGGGAGCAGCGCCCCCGCAACAGACGGAACGGCGCTTCAGCGCAGTGTGCCGTCCACCACCTGGCTGTAATACCAGGGCTTGGGGGCTGTAAAGGTTTTGCCGCTTAAAAAGGCGAACGCAGGCTGGTCGAACCGCGGGAACTCCAGCTTCCAGGCGCACAGGGCCTGGTAGCGCAGCTTCAGCTCCCGGTTGGCCGCGTTGTTGCCGTATTTGCTGTCGCCCAGAATGGGGCAGCCAATGCTGGCCATGTGGGCGCGGATCTGGTGGGTGCGCCCGGTGATCAGCTTTACCTTCAGCAGCGCCAGCCGGCCCGATACAGCCAGCGTTTCGTACTGGGTCTCCACATCCTTTGCGCCGGGCAGCTTTTCTTCCACAATGCGCACTTTGCCCAGTTCTGCGTCTTTCAGCAGATACCCGCCCAGCGTGCCGTCGGGCGGGGCGGGGCGGCCAAAGGTCACGCACAGGTAGGTCTTTTGGATGCGCCGATTTTTGATCTCCTCCAAAAACAATTGCTCCGCTTCGGGGGTTTTGGCAAGGATCATCAGGCCGCTGGTGCCGGTATCCAGCCGGTGGCACAGCGCCGGCTGATACAGGCTGTCCGGGCCGTATTCGCCCTTTTCGGCCAGATACCGCAATGCGCGGTTGAGCAGCGTGTCGTCCTGCGGGCCGTCCACCGGCAGCCCGGCGGGCTTGTTCACCACAAGGATCTGCTCGCAGTCGTACACAACGTCGGCCGGGCAGCGGGCATTGCGCCAGGCCGGGCCGTCCTTGCGCGCGCCTTTGTCCAGGTCTTCGTCCAGAATGAACAGCCGGATCTCGTCGCCGGCCATCACGCGGGTGGAAAGCGGCTGCTTTTTGCCGTTCAGCTTGATCTTGTTTTCGCGCAGGGCTTTGTTCAGCCGGCCCTGGCCCAGCGCCGGGAACTGCTCCATCAGGTATTTGTCCAGCCGGGTGGGGGCAAGGCATTTTACTTTTATGATCCGCATAGTCGCATTGGGGCGGATTATCTGCTATACTCGCCAAAGTATACGAAAGGCGGGCTGCTGTATGGGATTTAAAAATGCGATCGTGCTGCGGCGGTTTCGTTTTCGTTTGTTTGTTGTTCCCAAAAAGAAAGGTACTACCTGTTTATAAACGGTAGTGCCTCTTTTTTTGGCAAAAACGAGGAGGAATGTATCGCATGAGTGAAAAGATCGATTATTCGCAGGGCATATACGATGCCAAAACGCTGGGCACGCCCAAAATGCTGGTACTGGGCGCGCAGCACATGTTTGCCATGTTCGGTGCCACCGTGCTGGTGCCGCTGATCACCGGCCTGAGCGTTTCCACCACGCTGCTCTGCGCGGGCCTGGGCACGCTGCTGTTCCACCTGATCACCAAGCGCAAGGTGCCGGCTTTCCTGGGTTCTTCGTTCGCATACCTGGGCGGCTTTGCCATTGTGGCGCCCAAGCTGATGGACGCCAACGGCGAGCAGACCATCGCCAACACCGAGATGCTGCCCTATGCCTGCGCGGGCGTGGCGTTCTCGGGCCTGCTGTATGTGGTGGTCAGCCTGCTGATCCGCGCGTTCGGCATCCGCCGCATCATGAAGTTCTTCCCGCCGGTGGTCACCGGCCCCATCATCATCGCCATCGGCCTGATCCTGGCCCCCTCGGCGATCTCCAACTGCGCGTCCAACTGGCTGCTGGCCATTGTGGCGCTGGGCACCGTGATCGTGTGCAACATCTGGGGTAAGGGCATGGTCAAGATCCTGCCCATCCTGCTGGGCGTGCTGGTATCGTACGCTGTGGCGTTGGTCACCGGTGCGGTGGATTTCAGCCCCATTTCTGCGGCCGACTGGGTAGGCCTGCCGCTGCATAAGAGCTCGATGGGCCTGTTTGCCATCGACGGCAGCCCGGCGTTCATCAGTGCCCTGTTCACCATCATGCCCATTGCGCTGGCCACGATGATGGAGCATATCGGCGATATCGCCGCCATCAGCGCCACCGCCGGCCACAACTACATCAATGACCCCGGCCTGAACCGCACGCTGATGGGCGACGGTCTGGCCACCACGATGGCCGGCCTGCTGGGCGGCCCGGCCAACACCACCTACGGCGAGAACACCGGCGTGCTGGCCCTGACCAAGATCTATGACCCGCTGGTCATCCGCATTGCGGCAGTGTTCGCCATCGTTCTCAGCTTCAGCCCCAAGTTTGAAGCCATCATCAACACCATCCCGGCCGGCATCATCGGCGGCATCAGCTTTGTGCTGTACGGCATGATCTCCGCCATCGGTGTGCGCAACGTAGTGGAAAATCAGGTCGACTTTACCAACAGCCGTAACCTGCTCATTGCTGCCGTTATCCTGGGGTGCGCTCTGGGCTTTAACTCCGTGGGCGGCATCACCTTCGGCATCGGCGGTGTCAGCGTTACCCTGTCCGGCCTGGCCATTGCTGCCCTGGCCGGCATCCTGCTGAACGCCATCCTGCCCGGCAATGATTACGAGTTCGACTCCAACCCCGGCACCGGCGAAGGCACCAGCCTGCGCGTCTGATCCTGCGCTTATCTGACGGGTGTGTTTGACACCTAAGGCAATACCGCATAATTCTAAGTGCCGATACGGCGAGCGAGGTGCGGCAG
>CAMFSB010000153.1 GCA_945982465.1 uncultured Faecalibacterium sp.
GCCTGCATCTGCTGCAGGCCATCGAAAAGGAAGCGGCCCGGCTGGGGCTGGTGCAGGATGTGCTGCTGGAAGTGAACATCGGCGCCGAGGCCAGCAAAACCGGTATCCCGGAAAGCGAGCTGCCCGCCCTGCTGGAGGCGGCTGCGGCCCAGCCTCATCTGCGGGTCAGGGGACTGATGGCGATTCCGCCGGTGAACACCGACGACGCGGAGAACCGGGCCTATCTGGCCCGCGTGCGCCGGCTGGCGCAGCAGGCGGCCGCCTGCCATTACGACAATGTGACCATGGACACACTTTCCATGGGGATGAGCGGCGATTTTGAAAACGCCATTCTGGAAGGCGCTACCATTGTGCGCATCGGCACTGCCATTTACGGCGCGCGGGATTATTCCCGCAGGGCGTGAACGCGGCCGGCCCAAAAGGGATCATACAGCTGCGAGGGAGGAACCATGACAGACAAAAACAGCAAAACGGCGGCGCAGCAGCTGCCGGGCTTTGTCACCGCAAAGCCGAACGACCCGGCCCGGCGCACCGCGTCCAGCAAAAGCCTGATCCGGCGCTTTTGGCCCTATGAGAAAAAATACTGGAAGATCGTTGTATTCGATTTGTTCTGCGCGTCGCTGACCTGCCTGTGCGATCTGGTGCTGCCGCTGATTTTGCGCACCATCACCAACATGGCGGTCAACGACCTGGCCGCGCTGACCGTGGGACTGGTGCTGCGGCTGGGGCTTTTGTATCTGGTGCTGCGCCTGATCGACGCGGCGGCCCAGTTTTACATGGCGGATACCGGCCATGTGATGGGCGTGTACATCGAGACCGATATGCGCCGCGACGCATTCGACCATTTGCAGCGGCTCAGCCATACCTACTATTCCAACCACAAGATCGGCCAGATCATGGGCCGCGTGACCAACGACCTGTTCGATGTGACCGAGTTTGCGCACCACTGCCCGGAGGAATTTTTCATTGCGGCCATCAAGATCGTGGTCAGCTTTGGCATCCTGTGCACCTACAATGTGCCGCTGACGCTGCTGCTGTTTGCCTGCGTGCCGCTGATGGCGGTGGTGTCCACTACCATCACCCCGCGCCTGCGCGCGGCCATGCGCCGCCAGCGCGTGCAGATCGGCGAGCTGAACGCGCAGATCGAGGACAGCCTGCTGGGCGAACGGGTGGTCAAGGCGTTCGGCGCGGAGGAGACCGAAAAGGCCAAATTTGAAGAGGGCAACCTGGCGTTCCAGAACATCAAAAAGCGCACCTATGCGTTTATGGCGCTGTTCCAGTGCTCGACCCGCCTGTTCGACGGGCTGATGTATCTGGTGGTGGTGCTGGGCGGCGGCATCTTTGTGGTCAAACGCTGGATCAGCCCCGGCGACCTGGTGGCCTATACGCTGTATGTTTCCACCCTGATCGCCACCATCCGCCGCATTGTGGAGTTTGCCGAGCAGTTCCAGCGCGGCATGACCGGCATCGAGCGCTTTTTTGAGATCTTGGACACCGACATTGATATCTTCGACGAGCCGGGCGCGGTGGACCTGCAGGTGGACAAGGGCGGCATAGTGTTCCGGGATGTGAGCTTTGAATACCCGGACGACCACAACAGCGTGCTGCGGCATGTGGACCTGACCATCCGGCCCGGCGAACGGGTGGCGCTGGTCGGCCCTTCGGGCGGCGGCAAAACCACGCTGTGCAACCTGATCCCGCGCTTTTACGACGTGACCAGCGGCGAGATCGCCATCGACGGCCAGAACATCCGCACTGTCACGCTGAAAAGCCTGCGCGCCGCCATCGGCATCGTGCAGCAGGATGTATACCTGTTCAGCGGCACGGTGGCCGAGAACATTGCCTACGGCAAGGCGGATGCCACCCGCGCCGAGATCGAGCAGGCGGCCCGCCTGGCCGGGGCGGACGCCTTTATCCGCACACTGAAAGACGGCTACGACACCTATGTGGGCGAGCGGGGGGTCAAGCTGTCCGGCGGGCAGAAGCAGCGCATCTCCATTGCACGGGTCTTTTTGAAAAACCCGCCCATTCTGATTTTGGACGAAGCCACCAGCGCGCTGGACAACGAAAGCGAGATCCTGGTGGGGCAGAGCCTGGAAAAGCTGGCCCACGGCCGCACCACCCTGACCATCGCCCACCGGCTGACCACCATCAAAGCCTACGACCGCATCCTGGTGCTGGGGGCCGAGGGCATTGTGGAAAGCGGCACCCACGACCAGCTTTTGGAACAAAAGGGCATCTACTACCGGCTGTGGAACCAGATCCCCTCCGGCGAGACCCTGTGACCGAGGCTGCCTTTTGGCGGCAGGCAGCGGCGCTTTGCCGGCGCAATGCGCCATAACCGGCCCGCGGCCCAACACTAAATAAAAGCCTCTCTGCCCGCGGCGCGAATACGCTGCGGGCAGAGGGGCTTTTTAATGTACAAAAAAGGGGAAAACGGGCAGGCTCAGTCGCCGCTGCCCACCACCAGGCGCACCGCGCCGTAAATGCCGGCGTCGTTGCCCAGGCTGGCGATCTTGATGGGGGTGTCCACACAGGCAGAGAACGCGTATTTTTTGAACGCTGCGGTCACCGCGTCCACCAGGATGTCGCCTGCGCGGGAAACGCCGCCGCCCAGCAAAAACATCTCCGGGTCCACCGTGGAGGAAATACCGGCCAGCGCAAAGCCCAGTGTATCGGCCATGTTGTTCACTTCGCGCAGGGCCAGCTTGTCGCCGTCGCGGGCTGCGTCCAGCACATCCTTGGCCGCAAACTCCCGCCCACGCAGCACGCACGGCTCGCTGTTGGCCTCCAGCAGCAGCTTCATGCAGCGCACAATGCCCGTGGCACTGGAATACTGCTCCAGGCAACCGTGCTTGCCGCAGCCGCAGGCGGCCTTTTCGTGGGGGTTCACTGTGATATGGCCGATCTCGCCGCCGGCGCCGCGCGCGCCGCACAGCACGTTGCCGTTTACGATCACGCCGCCGCCCACGCCGGTGCCCAGCGTTACCATTACCATGCTGCGGCAGCCCTTGGCCGTGCCCATCCAGATCTCGCCCAAAGCGGCCACGTTGGCGTCGTTGCCGGTTTTAACGGGCAGGCCGTCCAGCAACGCCGCCAGGTTGGCCGAGCCGTCCAGATCGCCCCAGCCGCCCAGGTTGGCGCAGGTGGGCACATAGCGATCCTCCCGCACGGGGCCGGGCACGCCAATACCCACGCCCGCGATCTCGTCAAACGGCACGTCCTTTTCCTCAGCCTTTTTCTTGATGGAATTGGCCAGGTTGCGCAGGATGTTTTCGCCGCTGTTGGACGTGTCGGTGGGCACCTCCCATTTTTCCAACAGCGCGCCCGAGGTGGTAAACAGGCCCACCTTGGCCGTGGTGCCGCCCAGGTCGATGCCGAATGCGTATTGTTTCATCATGTTCCCTCTCTCCTTCAGCTTACAGCGCCGCCCTGCCAAACGCCCTGCGCCGGGCGCAAAATGCCCGGGGCTGCCTGCCTGCAAAAACAGGCCCGCCCCCAAACGGTGCGCGCCCGGGCGCCGGCCGTTTTTTGCCGGAGGGCTTGCCCGCACGCAGCAAAAAGGCCCGGTCAGCCGCAGGCCGGCCTTGCGCCGCGATGGGCTGGCATGGCTGCTTTGCAGCTATTATAGCATACAAAAACGAAAGATGGAAACCAAGCGGCAAACCAAATTTGCAGGGCTGTTTTTATGCGTTTTGACATTGCGCCGCCGCCGCGCCAAAAAAATCGCCTGCCGGAAATTCCGGCAGGCGATTGCAGGCGTAAAAAGGGAGGGCGGTCAGTCCTCGTTGGATTCGTCGTCCTCGTCGTCATCATCTTCCGCGCTTTGATGCTTGCGGTAGAAAATGCCCGACAGCACAATGCTGACTTCGTACAGCAGGATCATCGGCACAGCGACCATTGCCTGCGAGAAGATGTCCGGCGGCGTGATGATGGCGGCCACCACAAAAATCAGCACGATGGCAATGCCGCGGCCCTTGCGCATGATGGTGGGGTTGGCAATGCCCAGCCGGCTGAGAATGACCGTGACCAGCGGGATCTCGAACACCACGCCGAAGATCAAAAAGATCAGCGTGACAAAGTTCATGTATTCGGCCAGGGTGTAGCTGGTCACCACATACTCGGTGCCCTCCAGGCTGTTCAGGAAGTTCAGCATAAACGGCAGCGAGATCTTGTAGGCGAACACCACACCCACGCAGAACAGCCCCAGGCCCATGATGAGCGTCAGCCCGAAAAACAGGCTCTCGCTCTTTTTCAGGCCGGGCTTTGCAAACGCCCATGCCTGATACAGCGCCAGGGGCACCGTGACAACGGCGCCGGCGATGATGGCGATCTTGAAATATTGCAGCAGGCGCTCCGACGGGGCAATGGCGATAAAGGTGTAGGGCGGGTCGCATGCAAGGCCCAGCGCCGTGACCTGGTCGATCAGGTCAGACGCGTACGTCAGCGATACAGCCACCACCACAAAGAACACCGCCGCACACACCATGACCCGGTTGCGCAGCTCCTTGAGGTGGCCGCCCAGGGTCATACTGCCGTCAGGCTCGCCCTTTTTCTTTGGCTTTGTTTTGACAGATGTACCCATTATTCTGCGTCTTTGTCCTCAGCTTTTTCGGCTTTCTTGGTGGTCGCCGCGTCGTCCTCATCCTCGGCCGCCTCAACGCCTTCCTTAAAGGCCTTGGTGGTTTTACCCATCATCTTCGCCAGTTTGGGGATCTGCTTGGGTCCAAAGATGATCAGGACAACAGCCAAAATCAGCAGCAGTTCAGTAGTACCAAGTCTCATAAGAATTATCTCCTTTGTGCTTGTGCGGCCGGGGAAATCCGGCGTATGTAATATCTATCTGCATCCGCCGGCGGCGGCGCATTCAAACAAAAACCGGGGATCAGGCCTGCGCCGTTTCGGGGGCAGCCTGGGCGGGGGCAGCCTTTTCGGCGGATTCGTCGGCAGGTTTTTCGGCGGCCTCGGCCGGGGCAGCTTCGGCCGAGGGGGCGGCGGCCGGTTCGTCGG
>CAMFSB010000154.1 GCA_945982465.1 uncultured Faecalibacterium sp.
ATTGGGAAAACTAAAAACTGCGCAGGACGCTCTGGGGTCGCTCCCCTCACGGGGAGCGTGGATTGAAATGTCCTGGCTCGTGTTATCCCGCGTGCGTATGCAAGGGTCGCTCCCCTCACGGGGAGCGTGGATTGAAATCGCTGGCTCCAGCAGGTCGTGGACATGATCCCACGGTCGCTCCCCTCACGGGGAGCGTGGATTGAAATTCAACACACGGGAGAGGGGGGTACAGGGGGAACCCGTCGCTCCCCTCACGGGGAGCGTGGATTGAAATGGCAATGGCAATGCAGTCGATAGAGTCTATGAAAGTGGCTCACCACTCACGGGGAGAGTTGATAAAAATCGCTATCAACAACTTTAACAGCACGATGCGTGTTGCGGGGCGATATGCGGTGACCGTCGCTCCCCTCACGGGGAGCGTGGATTGAAATCTCGCTGTCCTCGACTTTTTCAGCCTTTGCGGCAGGGTCGCTCCCCTCACGGGGAGCGTGGATTGAAATCGCCTTGCCTGTGACCATGGCCGCCGTGATCAAGTCGCTCCCCTCACGGGGAGCGTGGATTGAAATCTCTGTCACGGTTGATCCGCTCGACGCGGTTTGTATTCTCCGCGGCTTCGTGTGCGTGGTATGACGAGGACAGAGAAGAGGGTGTTCTGCCTCAGGCATGGAAGTTCCAGCCGTGACAGCTTTCTCCTCTCTTTTTGGAAATGCGCCTTGACAGATTGACTTTCCGCTATAAACTTAAAAATATCCATTTCCCCGTTTTTTCCCATAAATGCTCCTGCGTAGTGGGCGATGCTATTACCCAACCCAGCCGGTTTCGGCGGGCATCGCCGTCCTTTTTGCAGGCAAGCCCCGCGCCAGTACCCTTTTGCCGCATACAGGAGGTTTATCCATGCCGTCCAGCACAAACAACACCATCATCCGGGATCTGACCGCGGGCAGCGTGCCCCGCACGCTGCTGGAGTTTTCGGCGGCTGATGGTGTAGTCGAGGGGGGACATGTTCGTGGGGGGGGAGGTTGGGGGCAGGGCGGGGCTTTCGGCGGTGTCCATCGGCGGCGAGGTGCTGCAGCTGATGACTTTTGTCGCCATCGGGTTTTCCAACGCGGGGCAGATCCTGCTTTCCCGCTATGTGGGCGAAAACCGCCGGGACCGGATCGGCGAGATGGTCGGCACCCTGTTTACGCTGCTTCTGGGCCTTGCTTTGGCGATCATGGCGGTGTTTCTGCTGACCTACCGGGGCATTCTGCACTGGCTGAACACGCCGGAGGCCATTTGGGCCTATACCTGCGATTACAGCATTGTCTGCGTGCTTGGTATCGTGTTCACCTACGGCTACAATCTGGTGTCCGCCATTCTGCGCGGCATGGGGGATTCGCGGCATCCGTTCCAGTTTATCGCCATCGCTTCGGTGATTAACGTAGTACTGGACATCCTGTTCGTCGGCCCGCTGGGCATGGGCCCGCGCGGTGCGGCGCTGGCCACGGTGATCGGCCAGGCGGTCAGCTTTATTTTTGCGCTGGGCCTGCTGTACCGTCAGCGCGAGCAGATCTGCTTTGATTTTAAGCCCGCCAGCTTCCGCATCCACCGGTCGGTCATTGCGCCGCTGCTCTCGCTGGGCATCCCGATGGTGATCCAGTCGGCGGCGATCACCTTTTCCATGCTGTTCGTCAACGCCTACATCAACGCCTATGGCACTGTGGCCGTGGCCGTGACCGGCGTGGCGCGCAAGCTGGAAACCATGATCGGCGTGGTGTCGCAGGCGATCTCCGCGGCAGGCGGCGCCATGGTGTCGCAGGCGCTGGGCGCCGGCAAAACCGAGCGCGTGCCCAAGATCTACCTGCATGCGCTGTGGATCGTGGCGATCCCGGCCGGGATCTTTGCCGCGATCACCGCATTCCGGCCGCAGTGGCTGTTCGGCCTGTTTTCCACCGACGAGGCCGTGCTGGCCATGGCGGTGAGCTACATTCCGGTGGCACTGGTGCAGTACACCGGCGCCACGCTGCGCCCGGCCAACTTTGCTTTGATCAACGGCTCGGGCAACTCCAAACTGAACCTGGCTGTCGCCCTGCTGGACGGCATTGTGAGCCGCATTGGCCTTTCGCTGCTGCTGGGTGAAGCGCTGGGCATGGGCATTCTGGGCTTTTGGTACGGCAACGCGTTTTCGGGCCTGGTGCCGTTTTTCATCGGCAGCGTGTACCTGCTGTCCGGCAGATGGGCAAGGCAGGCCAGCCCCGCGCAGGACAGGCGCTGAGCGGCGCGTTTTTTGACCGCAGAAGGCAAAATTTTTCCATTTTTGGCAATTTACACACCGCATCCCGGATGTTATACTGGTGGAATGCAACAGAAAGAGAGGGTTTTACGATGCAAAAAACGCACCATCTTTCCGAAACCGCATTCCAACTGGACGGAAAAATGCCCCTGAAACAGGCCATCCCGCTGGGGCTGCAGCACGTGCTGGCCATGTTTGTGGGCAACCTGACGCCTTTGCTGATCATCACCAGCGCCTGCGGCCTGGCCGGCGGCGAATTTGCCGGCCTGCAGCTTCACCTGCTGCAAAACGCCATGCTGGTGGCCGGCCTTGTCACGCTGGTGCAGCTGTTCTCCATTGGCCCCGTGGGCGGCAGGGTGCCCATCATCATGGGCACCTCCTCCGGCTTTATTGGCGTATTCAACAGCGTGGCCGCCACCATGGGCGGGGGTGTGCTGGCGTATGGCGCGATCATGGGCGCTTCCATCATCGGCGGCCTGTTTGAAGGTGTGCTGGGCTTTTTCCTCAAGCCGCTGCGCAAATACTTCCCCCCGGTGGTCACCGGCACCGTCGTCATGTCCATCGGCCTGAGCCTGATCTCGGTGGGCATCAACTCGTTTGGCGGCGGCAATTCCGCCAAGGACTTCGGCTCCATGGAAAACCTGCTGCTGGCTGTGTTTGTGCTGGTCATGATCCTGCTGTTCAAGCACGGGTTCAAGGGCTTTGCCAGCTCCTCCGCCATCCTGCTGGGCATCATCTGCGGCTACCTGGCCGCGTTTATCATGGGCTTTGTTCTGCCCACCACCGGCGTGACCGCGGAGGGCGTGGAGTACACCAAGGCCTGGGTGCTGAACTGGAGCAAGGTGGCCGACGCCGCCTGGTTTGAGATCCCCCGCCTGCTGCCGGTCAAGCCTGTTTTTGACCTGCGGGCCATTGTGCCGGTGCTGATCATGTTTGTGGTGACCGCCGTGGAGACGGTGGGCGACATTTCCGGCGTGATGGAAGGCGGCCTTGGCCGCGAAGCCACCGACAAGGAGCTGTCCGGCGGCGTGATCTGCGACGGCCTTGGCTCCTCCTTTGCGGCGCTGTTCGGCGTGCTGCCCAACACCTCGTTCAGCCAGAACGTGGGCCTGGTCGCCATGACCAAGGTGGTCAACCGGTTTGCCCTGGCCACCGGCGCGGTATTTCTGATCTTGTGCGGCCTGTGCCCCAAGCTGGGCGCGCTGGTCTCCATCATGCCCCAGTCCGTGCTGGGCGGCGCGGCCGTGATGATGTTTTCCTCCATTGTGATCAGCGGCATTCAGCTGATCACCAAGGAGCCGCTTTCGGCCCGGAACCTTTCCATTGTTTCGGTGGCGCTGGGCGTGGGCTATGGCATGGGCGCCAACAGCGGCATTCTCGCGCAGGCGCCGCAGGCCGTGCAGCTGATCTTCGGCGGGTCCGGCATTGTGCCCGCCGCCATGGTGGCCATCCTGCTGAACATCCTGCTGTCCAGAGAAAATGCGGCAGAAAAAGTGGGGCAGTAAACCTCCGTTTACCGCCCCAGCAGTTCCAGCAGGGTCTGCCTGCTGTCCACATCCATCAGTTCATATCGGTCCCGGACGGGGAGCACACGCACCCGTTCGGGATATTTTTTTGCCACAACGCTGCCGCCCTTGCCCTGCGGCAGGGCGAGCAGCTCGTCAAAGGCCCACGCCGGGAACAAAATCGGCGCGCCGGGCTGGCCGTCAAAGCCGGTACGCCAGATGGCGCCGGGCTCGCCTTGCCAGGCGCCGACCAGCGCCGCCACGGTCTCGCGCCGCAGCAAGGGCTGGTCGCCGGGGCAGAACAGGCACCCCGCCAGGCCGCCCACCGCCTGCAGCCCCAGGCGGACGGTATCGCTGCGGTACGGCAGGTCGTGCAGCACCACCTGTACCCCCTGCGCCCGGCAGAAGGCGGCCACGTCGGCATGGCGGGTGACCACCACCCGGCGGGCAAACAGGCCGTCTGTGGCGGCCAGCGCCCGGGCGATCATGGGCTGGCCGCCAAAATCCGCCATCAGCTTGTTGCCGCCAAACCGCACCCCCAGCCCGGACGCCATGATGACGCAGCCCACATCATTTTGCGGGAAATACCGGCCGTACAGCGCCTGCCCCGCCTGGATGCAGGCGTCCCGATAAGCCTGGTACTGCTGCAAGAACGCCCGGCCCTCGGCGGTCAGGGTGCTGCCGCCGCCGTTTTTGCCGCCCGCGGTGCGCTGCGTCAGCGCAAAGCCCAGGGCGGCTTCCGCCTGCCGGAGGAGCTTGAGCGCCTTGCTGTAGGCCATCCCCATGGAGAGCGCCGCGCCGCGCACCGAGCCGGTCTGTTCCACCAGCTGCAGCAGCCGGCAGGGGCCCTCGCCAAAGAATTTCGCCCCGGAATCGTCGGTAAGCTGGAGCTTGATCACCGGTTTCATGGCTGTGCCTCCCCCAGAATGGATAACAGGCGCTCCGCCTGCGCGCGGGTGCCCCCCGCCGGGTATACCGAAAGGGAAACGCCCGGGTATTTTTGCCGCAGCGGGCGCAGATACCCCTGCAAAACCAGCCGCGCAATGTGCTCCACCGTAAGGGGGGTGTGCTCCGGCACGCCAAGGCAGGCTGCCGCCAGCGCCGGCCGGTGGGCGGCCTGGCCCAGCGGCCGGCCGATGGCGTGCAGCCCGCAGACGATGACGATCTCGTCCGCGTTTGCGGCGATCACCGGCTCGGCGGCGTTGGGGGATTTGG
>CAMFSB010000155.1 GCA_945982465.1 uncultured Faecalibacterium sp.
GCGGCAACGCAGCGGCTCTTACTGCCCCCTCCCCGGCCCCGGCTTGACAAAGGGGGGTATTTACCCTATAATATCGTTAAATGATATCATAAAACGATATTCTCCGCGAAAGGGGGCGCACCATATGCCGCGCAAGGCGCTGGAAGAACTGACCGAATCCATGTTTTATGTGCTGATGGTGTTTTGCCGCGGCCCGCTGTGCGGGGTGGACGCGGCCACTGCCATCGCGCGCAAAACTCGCGGCCGGGTGCGTCTTGGCCCGGCCACGTTGTATACCATCCTGGCCAAATTTGAAAAAGAGGGCTATCTGCGCGAGGTGCAGCTGGAGGGCCGTAAACGCACCTATTGCATCACCGAGGCCGGGCGTGCCGCTTACGAAGCTGAACTGGAGCGTCTGCAGCACTGTATAGCAGACGCCCAAAGCCCCGACACGGCCAGCCAGCCGTTGCCCACCCCTGCCGGGGGCCGTCTTCCGGCCGGCATGCCGGCCGTGGGGACCCCAAAGGAGGGCGTGGTCGGATGAGCTGGCGCACCACTGCGCCCGGCGGCCCGCCGGCCGCGGCCGCGCCGGCGCTGGCCTCCGCCGCCGGCCGGGACTACCTGGCCACGCGCGGGCAGTTTTTTGTGTGCTGCACAGCCGACCCGGACGCCCCCGAGCTGAACACCGACCCCCGCGTGCAGGCGCTTGCCATCCGCAAGGTGAAAAAGCGGCTGGCGGGCAATCTGCTGTCTGACCTGATCCTGCTGGTTATCTATAGCCTGCGGATTTTTGGCTCGCCGGTACTTACACTGCTGGAACTGGGTACCTGGTTCGGCCTGGCCGGGCTGGCATGCCTTTTATGGCTGTACGGGCATTCGCTGGCCAGTGTATGCCATCTGCGCCGGCTGCAAAAGCAGCTGGCAGGCGGGCGCCCGTTGGATCACCAAAAGGATTGGCACCCTGCCCGCCGCCGGCTCTTTATGCGGGCCGGCGCATGGGCAGCGGCTGTGCTGTGGTGCGTGCTGCTGTTCAGCGGCTGGCAGGAAGCCCGGCTCAACCGCAACCGCACGCCTCTGGCCGGTTATTCCGGCACGCTGCCTTTTGCCACGCTGGCCCAGCTGCGGCCGGACCAATCGCCGGCCGGCTGGCAGGCAGATCCTTTGGCTGGGATGCTGGATGATGCCAATCAGGTGAACTGGTACAGCGATCTTTTGGCCGCGCAGGTAATGGAGTACAGTGAACTGGCCCGGGTGAGCTGGGCAGACGGCCAACAGCTTTCCGCCCATTTAGAAGTGCAGTATTACGAACTGCGCTCCCCCGCGCTCGCGGCGTTTCTGGTACAGGACATTGTACGCTATGACCGGCGGACAGGCTACAAGGTACAGCCGCTGGCTTTGGAGGGCATCAAAGCCGACGACTGCATTGCGTACACCGACGTGTTCCCCACCATAGTGCTGCGGCAGGGCTGCCGGGTAGTACGGTACCAGCTGGCACAGTTTACAGAAAGCGATGCCCTGCCGCTGGAACAGTGGGCGGCCGCCGCTGCTGCTGCGCTGCAGCAATAAAGCGGCTTATTCTGTGCAGATGTATGCCACAAGCATTAGAAAAAACGAGAGGCTTACGCGCTCACCGCTTTTTGCACTGCGCTTTTTCCACGGCACTTGTTTTCCCCAACCCCGGGAACGCGGAAAAATCAAACCACAGTATAATTCGGCATAAAATCGCTCTCCTTTACAGTGATGGTACGGTTTAACGGACGGTTTTGATAGTATAATCGTCCTCACAACCATATTTTGTATTTCGTCCTTATCTTAGCATTCGCCAGCAATTAACACCACGAAGAAATCTTCGTGGCCGCCGTTTGATTGCTCCGAACCTGCGATTCGATAGCAGATGATTTCCGATTCCCGGTATTTCGTACACGCCATGCGTCAAAGTCCTCTTTCACACGTTCTTTTCTTTTTTCGGATGATAGTGGCAGCTTCGCCTGCTTTCAGCGTGCTTCTTGCCCGCAAGTGTTTCGTTTCATAGCTATAACACTTCTAAATTGCATAAAAGTCAATTCAAAATTGTTGCGCAAAAAAGGACACGCCGTATTTTACAGGCGTGTCCTTTTTGGACAATATTTACAGGCGGAGAAAAGTGGACTGCGCTACCGCTCCCAGAATCCCATCCAAATCATGTCCCACACAAAGTTGGAGGGTTCCCGTTTCGGGGGGCGCTGTACTTGTACGGTACGGGAGGATGCGTCCGGACATAGATATCCCGGCGCCGCTTTTGTTCGGTCCGTCTTTCATGGATATGCTTTCCAAACTCAATGGGATGCAGTAGCCCGAGACCGATGCTGAGCCAGAAGTTGTTCAGAAATCCGGAAAACGCTTTCCATTTGCTGGACCGTCGAATCGGCAGAAAGAGGCGATACAGAAAGTCAAGAATCGCTGTGATGATTCTCACGGATGCTGTCATGCTCGTTACACCTTTCTTTCTGGATATCTCGAAGAATCAGTTTTTCGAATGCTCCGGCAAATGCCGTAAAAACGACGATCAAAACAATCTGAACGCAGGAAATTGCAAGCAGCTTCACGCTCTGCAGCCTGACGCCGTCGATGATTCCGAACACCGCCAGTGCCAAGAAGCTCAAAAGCCAGACTGCAAGAACCGGAACGAGCAAGAAGGCCAGGTGCCTTCGTGCGCTTTCAAAAAGGAACGGTATTGCGAGAAGTACAGTCGCAATGACAAATACGATGCCGCAGAACAGCTGTGCCTTCGCCACAATCTCTCCCTCTTCTTAAAGCGTATACCACAAAAAGCTGTATTTGGTACACTCTTTTCGGAGTGGGCCTAAGTTTCGCGCAGCTCATCCCCGGGATTGAGCATCTGGAAAACCGGTATTACTCCTCGAAACGCTTTTTCTTAACCAGGACTCCGGTCACAATCAGCAGCCCGACGCTGACAAGGAGTACAACAGCCCAAACGCCGATATTGCTGTCATCCTGTGTTGGAGGAGATTCCAGGGAGCCGCTTTGCGCCGGAGCCGGATTCTGTGTATTGGCTGCCGGAGCATAGACGGTAAAGGTTGTGGAGGCGGTACCGGTTGCCGACACAATCCCAAGCGTGTGCCCGCCGGCGGGAAGCGTCGCGACATAGCCGGCCTTTAAGGTGACAATGATACTGCCTTCCCTGGTGGTATAGTTTGCGCTGTCGAGGGTTTGGCCGTCCACCTCGACCCGGATAAAATCGCTGAACGCCGCATTGGAACGGAATACAAGCTCCTTTAACTCGCCTGCGGTCAGGCTCTGGCCGGCGCCCTCGATGATGGCGGGCGGGAGCTTTGCGATTTCTGTATCGGCAAGCTTTATTTCGTTTTCGCCGTTTTCATCGGCAAAGTATTTTCTGCAGTCCTTGCAATACCAGTATTCTTTGTTCCCCGTTTCGATCACCGTGGCTTCCTTCGCCGCGACGTGCTGCAGATTATGCCGGCTGGTATCCAGCGAGCCATAGGATTCGCCGCAGATTTCGCAGACGGCCAGCTTCGTGCAGGTGGCAGTGCCGCCGGTGTGCCCGTCGTTGACGGTGACAGTAACCGTGGCGCTGTTGCCTGCGGCATCCTTGGCGACAATCGTCTGTGTGCCCTCTTTCGGGTTCAGAACAAACTGGCCGTTGGTCAGAGTAACGTCGGTTCCATCCACCGCCACGCTCGCAATCGTGCCATTGTCAGTCACCGTCACGGTTTGGGCCGCGCAATAGGTTTTGCCGTCGGTGATACCGGAAATCACAGGCGCGGCGATGTCCTTCCACTGTGCGTCAAGGGTGATTTCCGAAACCCCATCATTGGCGGCCAGACCGCTGTATTTTGTGGTGCTTTCCACGGTCACATCTGCGCATTTCCATCCGGTAAACTCCCAGCCGGGTTTGGCAGGGTCGGTGATACCGGAGAGAACCGTATCTTCCCAAGATACCGTCTTATCGGCAATGGCGCTGCCGCCGTTGGTGATGAACTTGACGGTGTAGGTTTTGGGTGTCCATTTGGCATAGAAGGTTTTTTCGTCTGTTTCGGTTGTGCCGATGGCGGTAATGCTGTCTCCGGTGAGGTTTTCGTTATTATACCAGCCCTCAAAGGTGTAGCCATCGCGGGTTATATCGGCTGCTGTCGGCAGAGTTGCCCCTGTGCCGTAGGTGTATTCGGTCACATCCTTGCCGTTGGCAATGGTGCCGCCGTTTGTGTTCAGCGTTACGGTGTAGGTATCGGGCGTCCATTGTGCCGTCAGAGTGGCAACGCCTGCCGGAACGCTGTCACCGGGGGCGTAGAGGTTACCGTCACTGTCCTGCCATTTGAAGCCGGTTGTGTTATATCCAGTCGGCGCAGTCAGACCGTTGGACGCGGGAGCAGTAAAGGCCTCGCCGTTCTTGACAATGATTTGAATAGTATTTGTGCTGCCGCCCAGCTTGCCGCCGTTCAAATCAAGCGTGACCGCTTTCAGTCCGTCAGGGCCCAGTGTGCCGGCGTTCAGGACTTCCAAGACGGGGCGGAAACCGTAGCCCACGGTCTGCATGATAGCATAATGGCCGTTACTCCAGTAGCGGGGGGCCGAGAAATCCCCCCGAGCCGCACGCCACCACGAGCCACTTGTTGAGTCCTGCCCCCACGAATACATGCCGTTCCAGATTTTGATGTAGCCGATGTTCTTGTTCAGCACAGCATCCCACTCATTGCTTTGGGGCGTGCCGCGCTCTGAATCGCCTGAACCGGTACACCAACTTCCCATAGACGGCGCACGCAGGGTATAGTCCACGCCACCGCCGGTATAGCTCCTGCCGAAAATCAGACCGTCGGTGCTCAGTTTATCCCAGCTTACGGTGTGCGTCACGGCGTAATCCGCCACAAACAGGCTGTGGGGGTATTTGTTCTGTTCCGCATATTCCTCCGTAGTCGCCATTTCCGATGTGAGCTTATAGGCGTCCACCGTCCCGGCGTAGGTAAAGGGAACATAGTGCAGGGTGGTGTCC
>CAMFSB010000156.1 GCA_945982465.1 uncultured Faecalibacterium sp.
GGAGCTGGCTGAGGTTCTGGGCGGCGTCGTGGGCGGCTCCCGTGCCACCATCGACAGCGGCTGGCTGTCTGCCGACCATCAGGTGGGCCAGACCGGCAAGACCGTCCACCCGAAGATCTATGTGGCGCTGGGCATTTCCGGTGCCATCCAGCACACCGCCGGCATGCAGGATTCCGAAACCATCATCGCCGTGAACAAAAACGAAGCCGCGCCCATCTTCGGCGTGGCCGATTACGGCATTGTGGGTGACCTGTTCAAGGTGGTGCCGGAGCTGATCAAAGCGGTTGAAGCGGCGAAAGCCGCCCGGTAACCGCGCGGCCGGCTCCCAATTCCAACAACAGAAAAAGTCTCCGCCCGGCATCCGCCGGGCGGAGACTTTTTGCCGTTTCAGGCTGCCTGCGGGGAAAAACCGCCGCGGCCGCGGGTGAGCCGCCGGGCGGCCCGGATCAAATGGGAAAAGCCCGCCGCGGAGCACACGGCCTGCCAGCGCGGTCTGCCGCCGCGCCAGCCCGACACCCCCAAAGCGGGCGGGTCAGTCCTGCATAAAAAAGCGGTAGACCCGGCGGTTGAAATCGCCGGCTTCCTCATAGGCGGCGTGCCCCAGCCCCTCGTACAGGTAAAGCGGGCAGCCCAGCTTCTGCGCGATCTCGCGGGAGGCCCCGGCGGTCACCACCCGGTCCTGCTGGCCGCCGATCACCAGCACAGGGCAGCGCAGCTTGTCCAGCTCGTCGTACACGCTGCAGGTCAGGCAGGCCTGCGCCAGCGCGGTAAAGCGCGGCACGTCCCGGGGCGCCTGCAGCACGGTGAGCAGCGGCAGCAGGGGGCGGTACCGTTTGAGGTAAGCGTCTGAATACAGCTTTTCGGCCATGTCGCGCACCAGCCATTTTGCGTCGCCCCGCAGCGCGGCGTCGATCCAGCCGTGCACAACAGCTTCCACCGTGGGGTTGTTCCGGGCGAGCGTAACGGCCAGCACCAGCCTGCGTACCAGGTCCGGCCGGTCGATGGCCAGATACTGCGCGATCATCCCGCCCTGCGATACGCCGAGCACATCGGCGTTTGCCACGCCCAGCGCATCCATGGCGGCGGCGGTGTCGGCCGCCAGCTGCCGCACCGTCACGCCGGCCGGCAGCTCGGCCGGCCGGTCAAACAGGTAGACGGTGTATTCCTTTGCAAATATCCGGTACATCCAGGCCAGGGGCAGGGCGGCTCCCCGGATGCCGCGGGTGTTCAGCCCCTGCAGCAGCACCAGCGGCCGGGCGCCCCGCCCGAACGTGATGCAGTCCATCTGCCGGCCGTCAAGGCACAGCCGGCGCTCCCGTGCATGGTACAGCATACAATGTACAGCTCCTTTCGCGGCAGGATCGGTTTTGCTCAGCATAGCACGAACCCGCCCAAACCGCAACACTGCCCGGCCGGAGAAGCCTCTGCCAGCCCGCTGCGCCGGGCCGCGGCCCGCAAATGCCGGATCTCGCGCCGTTTTGCAGGCGCAGCGGGCCATGCTTTCACAAATCCACACAGAGCTTTCTTGCAATTTACACATTTGCGCCCTACAATATCGGTAGATTTTTCCGGCGTGCCGCAGGCAAAACCGGCCTCGGCCCGCCGTCGGAGGAAAAGGAGTGGCATTTCTTTGATCGAAGTATCGCATCTGACCAAGCGCTACGGCGCGCATCTCGCGGTGGATGATCTGACCTTTACTGTGGAGCAGGGCTGCATCTACGGCCTGCTGGGGCCGAACGGCGCGGGCAAATCCACCACGATGAACCTGCTCACCGGCTATATCTCGCCCACGGCGGGCACCATCACGGTGGACGGCCACGACATTCTGGAGGAGCCGGAGGCCGCCCGCGCCTGCATCGGCTACCTGCCCGAGCAGCCGCCGCTGTACCCGGATATGACCGTGGAGGAATATCTGCTGTTTGCGGCGGAACTGAAAGGCGTAAGGGGGCGTGCTGTGCGCCGTGCCCAGGCACAGAAAGCCGCCGCCCGCACCGGCCTGGCCGACGTGTACGGCCGGCTGATCCGTAACCTGTCCAAGGGGTACCGGCAGCGTGTGGGCGTAGCCCAGGCGCTGTTGGGCAGCCCCAAGGTCATCATTCTGGACGAACCCACCGTTGGGCTGGACCCGGCGCAGGTCATCGAAATGCGCCGCCTGATCCGGGAGCTGGGCCGCACCCATACGGTGCTGCTGTCCAGCCACATCCTGTCGGAGGTGCAGGCCGTGTGCAGCCAGGTGCTCATCCTCTCCCACGGCAAGCTGGCGGCTCTGGGCGCGCCGGAAAGCCTGGGCGCGGCGCTGGGCCGGCAGGGCGTGGTGCATGTGACCGCGCTGGGCGAGGGCAGCCGGGTGCTGGCCACCGTGCGCGGCGTGCCCGGCGTGGAAAACGCTGAGCTGACAAGCCAGCAGAACGGCGAAGCCAGCGTAACGGCCCACACCGCCGCCGGCGCCGACCTGCGCGCGGCCATTTCGGGCGCGCTGGCCGCGGCGGGCTGCGCTGTGCTGGCCCTGACCGCCGAAGCGGCGGACCTGGAGGACGTGTTCCTCCAGCTGACCGAAAGCGAAGCCGCTGCCGACGAAGCGGAACCGGCCCAGGCAGCCGGCGCTGAAGCTGCTGCAAAACAGCCCGGCGCGGCACAGGCCGACGATGCCCAAACCGACAGCGCGCCCGGCGGGAAAGGGGAGTGACGGTATGCTGGCGATCTTCAAGCGGGAATTCAGAAGCTACTTTACCGGTATGATGGGGCCGCTGCTGACGGCGTTCCTGGCCGTGGGGGGCGGGCTGTACTTTTACGCGCTGAACCTGACCAACGGTCTGACGGACTTTGGCTACTACACGCTGTACCGCACGATTATTTTGTTTATCTTTTATGTCCCGGTGCTTACCATGCGCAGCTTTGCCGAGGAGCGCAAAAACCGCACCGACCAGCTTCTGCTTACCAGCCCGGTGTCAGTGGGCGGCATTGTGCTGGGCAAGTTTTTTGCCATGTGCGCGGTATTCGCCCTGCCCTGCGTGCTGTACGCCGGCATGATCCTGGTGCTGTGGGGGCTGGGCGCGGGCGCCGCCGCCGTGGGCGGGGCCTTTGCCTGCCTGCTGTGCTATTATTTGCTGGGCTGCGCGGCCATTGCCATCGGCGAGTATATCAGCAGCCTGACCGAAAACCAGATCATTGCCGCCGTGGGCTCGCTGGCGGCCATCCTGGCCGCGTACCTGATGCCCAGCCTGCAAACGCTGTACAGCACAGGCAGCACCCAGGCACTGGTGATCTTTTTGGTGGTGCTGGCGGCGGCCGCGGCTGCGGCCGGCCTGCGCAGCAAAAGCTTTGCGCTGGGCTGCGGGGTATTCTGCGCGGGCACGCTGGTGCTGGGCGCGGCGTTCATGCTGCGGCCTGCGTGGCTGGTCACGGCGTTCAGCGCCGTGCTGGACGCGCTGTGCCTGTTTGTGCCGTTTGAGGACTTTGTGGGGCTGAGCTTTTCGGTGCCGGCGCTGGTCTATTATCTCACGGTGGCGGCACTGTTTTTGTTTTTGACGGCGCAGGGCGTGGAAAAACGCCGCTGGAATTGAGAAAGGGAGGCGAACTGAGATGAAAAAGAAAAAGTTTCCCTTTGGCGCAAAGGCCGCGCCCGACACAGCGGAGCCAGCCGCCGCGCCCCGCCGCCGCACCCCGCCGGACGGCGGGCGGGTGTTCCGCAATGGGCTGTATTCGCTGGCGATCACGGCAGCGGCCGTGGCGGTCGTGGTGCTGATCAACCTGCTGGTGCGGGCGCTGCCCACCCGGTATACCCAGTTTGACCTGTCGGCAAACGGCCTGTATACGCTGGGGGAGGAATCCCGCCAGTTGATGCAGCAGCTGCCCGATGATGTGACCGCCTACTATCTGGCGCAGACCGGCAGCGAGGATTCCTACCTGACCAAGCTGCTGGACCGCTACGCCGCCGAAAGCGAACATTTTACCTGGCAGCAGAAAGACCCGGCGGTCTATCCCACCTTTGCGGCCCAGTACGATGCCCAGAGCATTGGCGAGGGCGGGCTGATCGTGGTGTGCGGCGACCGTGTGGCCACGGTTCCGGCCAGCGACCTGTACACTTACGACTATTCCAACTACTACACCACCGGCACCTACGATGTGCAGTTCGACGGCGAAAACCAGCTCACAGCGGCAATCTACAATGTGACCGGCGGCGAGCAGAGCACCGCGTATTACACCACCAACCATGACGAAACGGCCCTGGGCACCACGCTGGCCGAGGCCATCCGCAAGCAGAACATTGCGCTGGTGCCGCTGAACCTGCTGAGCGAGGAGATCCCCGCTGACTGTGACCTGCTGATCATCAACATGCCGCAGAGCGACTTTATGGGCGCAGGCAGCTTGGTGGATGAGACAGGCCAGCTGGCCGATTATCTGGCCGGCGGCGGCAAGGTGCTGCTGATCACCGATGCCTACTACGACACCCCCAATCTGGACGCCGTGATGGAGCGCTTTGGCCTGGCCCGGGTGCAGGGCATCGTGGTGGAGGGCGACAGCAGCTACTGTGTGTCCAGCAGCTATGCCAGTACCATGTTCGGCCTGCCCGGCGCGGCCTGCCTGCTGCCGGATTGGGGCGAAAGCGATGCCAGCGGCATCACCGACGGGCTGGAAAGCAGCCTGGTGGTGCTGCCCATTGCGCAGGGTATTTCCATTGCGCAGACCGAGGGCATCACCGCCGAAGCGCTGCTCACCACCTCCGACAGCGCCTACAGCAAAATTACCGGCTATGCCATGGAGACAGTGGAAAAAGAAGCCGGCGATCTGGACGGCCCCTTTACGCTGGCCGCCTGGGCCATGGAGGAGGATACCGGCGCGCAGGCGGTGTGGGTCAGCTGCGGTAATATCACCTACGGCGGCGCCGACACGGCGGTTCGCGGCGGCAAGGGCAGCAGTGGGCTCAGGTGGGCGGCCGGGAGGCGGGGCGGCGTCGGGGGG
>CAMFSB010000157.1 GCA_945982465.1 uncultured Faecalibacterium sp.
CACGCAGCCATGGAGGAGCTGATGGGCCGCCGGCGCGCCAAGCAGCCGCTGGAATATCCCAGCGCAGGCAGCACGTTCAAGCGGCCGGCCGGCGCCTTTGCCGGCGCACTGATCGAGCAGTGCGGGCTGCGGGGGTTCCGCGTGGGCGGGGCGGCGGTGAGCGAAAAGCACTGTGGCTTTGTGGTAAACCTGGGCGGCGCAAGCTGCGTTGACGTGCTGGAACTGTGCGAAACAGTGAGCCGTATCGTATATGAAAAAACCGGATATCGGCTGGAAAAGGAAGTGCGCGTTGTGGAATGAACCGCAGCGCAAAACGCAAACAAAGAGGAAGGCTGTATGGAGCTTTTACTTGTCAGCGGGCTTTCGGGCGCAGGCAAATCGGTGGCGATGAATGCGCTGGAGGATATTGGCTATTTTTGCATCGACAACATCCCTGCGGGGCTGCTGCCGCGCTTTGTGGAATACTCGGAAGCCGGCGAAAATATGCTCAAAAAGGTAGCCATTGCGGTGGATATCCGCGGCGCGCGTTCTTCTTCGGAGATCATGGACGCGCTGGCCCAGCTGGATGAAAAACAGGTGGCTTACCGCATCCTGTTTCTGGACGCGGCCGACGAGGTGCTGCAGCGCCGCTACAAAGAGACCCGGCGCCGCCATCCCATGAGCATTGCAGAGGGGCTGCCCATCACCGAGGCCATTGAGCGTGAGCGCAGGATCCTGAAGCCCTTGCAGGAACGGGCCGATTATCAGATCGATACCTCGTTGCTTTCTACTGCGCAGCACAAAGAGCGCATCTGCAACCTGTTTCTGCAGGGCAGCGGCGCCAAGGGCGCCATGGCCTTGACAGTGATGTCCTTCGGCTTTAAGTTCGGCTTGCCCAAGGAAGCGGATATCGTCTTTGACGTGCGCTGCCTGCCCAACCCCTTTTACGTCCCGGAACTGAAAGAAAAGACGGGCCTTGACCCGGAGGTCGTGGACTATGTGATGAGCTTTGCCGACGCCCAACAGTTATTGGGCCGCATTGAAGCGCTGCTGGAATGCAGCCTGCCGCTGTATGTCAAGGAGGGCAAAAGCGCCCTGACCATTGCGGTGGGCTGTACCGGCGGTAAGCACCGGTCCATCACCTTTGCCCGGAAAATCGGCGAATACTGCGCCGGGCTGGGGTACACCCCCAGCATTCAGCATCGGGACGCGCAGCGCTGAGCCGCGGCGAGAGAGGAAGCACAAACCGTGAGCTTTTCATCCGATACCAAGGCGGAGATCGCCCAGCGGCGGCTGACAAAGCCCTGCTGCGTGCGGGCGGCCGCCTATGGCGTTGCCTGTTTTGGCAAATATTTTGATGCGCGCGGTGTGGTGCTGCAGACCGAGCTGGAGGATGTGGCCCAGTACGCGCGGCGGGTGTTCCACCGCTGCGGCGTGGAGGGCGCTATTACCGAAAAACTGCGCCCCAGCGGCGTGCTGTACGAGTTTGCCGTCAAGGACCCGCAGCAGGTGGCGGCGCTGCACGCGCTGCTGGGCACCACCGGGCGCGAGATCAATTTGCAGATCGACCCGCAGCTTTTGCAGTGCCCGGCCTGCGTTTCGGCGTTCATCGGCGCGGCCTTTTTGTGCGGCGGCACGATGACCGACCCGCAGAAAGAATATAACCTGGAATTTCTGTCGCCGCGGCTGAATCTTTCGCGGGATTTTGAGGCCCTGTTGGCCGAGCATGAGTTTGCGCCCCACCGCACCCGGCGCAAAAGCGTAAACGTTGTATACGTCAAGGCCAGCGGCCATATCGAGGACCTGCTTACCTTTATGGGCGCGCCCGGTGCTGCGATGAAGATCATGGATCAAAAGGCCTACAACTCCATGCGCAATCAGTGCAACCGCCTGAACAACTGCGAGACCGCCAATATGCAAAAGCGCATCGACGCCAACGCTGCCACGCTGAAAGCCATCCGCTATCTGGAGCAGCAGCAGGCGCTGGACACGCTGAGCGCACCGCTGCGCCAGGCCGCGGAAATGCGCCGCCGGATGCCGGCAGCGTCCCTTTCCGAGCTGGCGGCGGCGTTTGACCCGCCGCTGAGCAAATCCGGCCTGTCGCACCGGCTGAAAAAGCTGGAGACCCTGGCTGCCGGCCTGCAGCAGCGCAGCGCCGAGAAAGGCTGAGAAGCAGATCATGAGTGAACAGCAAAAAAACTTTACACATCTGCATGTCCATACAGAATACAGCCTGCTGGACGGTGCGTGCCGCATCGACCGCATGATGGACCGTATCAAGGAATGTGGGCAGACGGCCGTGGCCATCACCGACCACGGCGTGATGTACGGCTGCGTGCAGTTTTTCAAAGCGGCGGAAAAGGCGGGCGTCAAGCCCATCATCGGCTGCGAAGTATACGTGGCGACGCGCACCCGCTTTGATAAAGTGAGCCGAATCGACGGCAACAACCATCTTGTTCTGCTGTGCAAGGACGAAATTGGCTATAAAAACCTGATCAAGCTGGTGTCCAAAGCGTTTACCGAGGGCTTTTATTCCAAGCCCCGCGTGGACAAACAGCTGCTGGAACAGTATCACGATGGGCTGGTCTGCCTTTCGGCCTGTCTGGCGGGCGAGGTGCCCCAGGCGCTTCTTTCCGGCGATTATGAGCGGGCCAGGCAGACGGCGCTGTGGTATAACGAGCTGTTCGGGCAGGGGAATTATTACATCGAACTGCAGGACCACGGCCTGGAAGAGGACCGTGTGGTGCTGCCGCAGCTCATCCGCCTTTCGCGCGAGACCGGCATTCCGCTGGCTGCTACTAACGACGCCCACTATCTGCGCCGGGAGGATGCCAAAATGCAGGAGATCCTGCTGTGCATCCAGACCGGCAAGACCATTGCGGACGCCGACAAGATGGAATTCCAGACGGATGAATTCTATCTCAAGTCCACCGAGGAGATGTACGAGCTGTTCTCGATGGTGCCGGAGGCCTGCGAAAATACCAATAAAATCGCGGATATGTGCAATTTCCGCTTTGATTTCGGCCATACCAAGCTGCCGTATTACAAAGCGCCGGACGGCATGAGCAATCAGGAATATTTTGAAAAGCTGTGCTGGGATGGGCTGGAGCGTCGGTATGGGCCGCAGGTTCCCGAAGCCAACAAGGAGCGTCTGGCCTACGAGATCGGCGTGATCGAAAAGATGGGGTACACCAACTACTACTTGATCGTGTTCGATTATATCAACTATGCCAAAAGCCAGGATATTCCCGTTGGGCCGGGCCGCGGTTCGGGCGCGGGCAGCATTGCCGCCTACTGTGTGGGGATCACGGATATCGACCCCATTCGCTACCATCTGATCTTCGAGCGATTTTTGAACCCGGAGCGCGTCAGCATGCCGGACTTTGACGTGGACTTCTGCTATGAGCGCCGGCAGGAGGTCATTGATTACGTCAACCGCAAATATGGCTCGGACCATGTGGCGCAGATCGTGACCTTCGGCACAATGGCCGCCCGCAATGCGATCCGCGATGTGGGCCGGGTGATGGGCATGCCGTATCAAAATGTGGATACGGTGGCAAAGCTGGTGCCCATGGAACTGAAAATGACGCTGCACCGTGCGCTGGAGGTCTCGCCGGAGCTGAAAAAACTCTATCATACCGACCCGCAGGTGCAGGAGCTGATCGACACGGCCATCAAGGTGGAGGGAATGCCCCGGCATGCCTCCACCCATGCCGCCGGCGTGGTCATTACGCCCGAGGCGGCCGATCAGTATGTGCCGCTGGCCACCAACGATGGCCTGCCGGTGACCCAGTTCAATATGACCGAGATCGAAGAGCTGGGCCTTCTGAAGATGGATTTTCTGGGCCTGCGCACGCTGACGGTGATCCGCGATGCGGAAAATGAGATCCGCCGCCGCGAGCCGGCATTCTCGCTTGAGCATGTGGACTATGATGACGCGGCCACCTACGCCATGCTGTCGCAGGGCGAGACCGAGGGCGTGTTCCAGCTGGAATCTGCGGGCATGAAGCAGGTGCTGGTGGGCCTGCAGCCAAAAGATTTGGAAGATGTGATCGCGCTGATCTCGCTGTACCGCCCCGGCCCGATGGATTCCATCCCCACCTACCTGCGCAACCGCCATCACCCGGATCAGATCCGCTATAAAACGCCGCAGCTTGCCCATATTCTGGATGTGACCAACGGCTGCATCGTGTATCAGGAGCAGGTAATGCAGATCTGCCGCGAACTGGCAGGCTTTTCTTACGGCCAGGCCGATAACGTGCGCCGCGCCATGAGCAAGAAAAAGCATGCCGTGATGGAGGCCGAACGGGAGCATTTTGTGCACGGCAACACCGAGCCGGGCCATGAATGCAAAGGCTGCGTAGCCAACGGCATCCCGGAGCAGGTGGCCAACGAAATTTACGATGAAATGTCCAGCTTTGCCTCGTATGCGTTCAACAAAAGCCATGCGGCCTGCTATGCGTATGTGGCGTACCAGACGGCCTACCTGAAATGCCACTATCCCACTGAATTTATGGCCGCGCTGCTGACCAGCGTGCTGGACAATACTGATAAGGTCATCGAGTATTCCGGCGAATGCGTGCGCCTTGGCATTAAGGTACTGCCGCCAGATATCAACATTTCGGGCGGCGGCTTTACCGCCGATGGCAGCACCATCCGTTTTGGGCTGAACGCGGTCAAAAACGTGGGCCGTAACCTGATCGATCACGTGGTGAGCCAGCGCAAAGCACGCCCCTATACCAGCCTGTATGATTTCTGCAAGCGGATGCACGGCAGCGAGCTGAACCGACGCGCGGTGGAAAGCCTGATCAAAGCCGGTGCCTTTGACTGCTTCGGCTCCAACCGCCACAGCATGGTGGAGGCGGTAGAGGGCATCCTCAAGAGCATCGAGACTGACTCCCGCCGCAATCTGGAAGGGCAGCTGGATCTGTTCTCCGTGATGAGCGGGGAAGTGCAGGAAAGTCCGCAGGCGGACGTCTACGA
>CAMFSB010000158.1 GCA_945982465.1 uncultured Faecalibacterium sp.
CGCCACCGAGCACAATGGTTACTCGGTGTTTACCGGCGTTGGTGAGCGCACCCGTGAGGGCAACGACCTGTACGGCGAAATGAGCGAAAGCGGCGTTATCAACAAGACGGCGCTGGTCTACGGCCAGATGAACGAGCCGCCGGGAGCCCGTATGCGCGTGGCGCTTTCGGGCCTGACCATGGCGGAGTATTTCCGCGATGTGAAAAACCAGGACGTGCTGCTGTTCATCGACAACATCTTCCGCTTTACGCAGGCTGGCTCCGAGGTGTCGGCCCTGCTGGGCCGCATGCCCTCGGCCGTGGGCTACCAGCCCACGCTGGCCACCGAGATGGGCGCTCTGCAGGAGCGCATCACCTCCACCCGCAAGGGCTCCATCACCTCGGTGCAGGCTGTCTACGTCCCCGCCGACGACCTGACCGACCCGGCCCCCGCCACCACGTTTACCCATCTGGACGCCACCACGGTTCTGAGCCGTGACATCGCCAGCCAGGGCATCTACCCGGCTGTGGACCCGCTGGATTCCACCAGCCGCATCCTCAGCCCCGAGGTGGTGGGCCAGGAACACTACGACATTGCCCGCGCGGTGCAGCGCGTGCTGCAGCGCTATAAGGAGCTGCAGGATATCATCGCCATCATGGGCATGGACGAACTGAGCGAGGACGACAAGCTGACGGTGAACCGTGCGCGCAAGGTGCAGCGCTTCCTGTCGCAGAACTTCCATGTTGCCGAGCAGTTCACCGGCATGCCGGGCCAGTATGTGCCGCTGAAAGAGACCCTGCGCGGCTTTAAGATGATCCTGGACGGCGAATGCGACGACATCCCCGAAAGCTGTTTCCTGATGAGCGGCACCATCGACGATGTGTTTGCCAAGGCAAAGAAAGGGTAAGCTATGAGTACCTTTCATCTGCAGGTCGTTACACCGGACGGCTGCCTGTTTGACGGCCAGGCCGAACGGGTGGTCTGCCGCACCATCGAGGGCGACGTGTGCATTCTGGCGCGCCATTCCAATTACTGCACGGCGCTGGGCATGGGCGACGCCCATGTGGTGGACGCCGAGGGCAAAACCCGGCATGCCGCCTGCATGGGCGGCATACTCAGCGTGATGAACGGCGAGGCGCGGCTGGTGGCCACCACCTGGGAATGGGCCGACCAGATCGACGCCGAACGTGCCGAGCGCTCCAAGGCCCGCGCCGAAAAGGTGCTGGCGCAGACCGACGCGGACGCCCGCGACCTGGAACTGGCCCAGGCCCGGCTCAAGCGCGCGCTGGTGCGCTCCAGCGTGGCAAAGCTGTAAAACGGGGCCGCCTTTCCCGCATAAAACCCAACAACCGCCCGTGGCGCAAAAGCGCCCGGGCGGTTGTTTGCTGTATGAGAGAGACGGCACCTGCACCAAAGCACCTCGCCCTGCGGCGCAAAGGCCCGCGCTCTGCCGCCCGGCCCCCGCCCCGCGGCGCAAAGTGCCCAAATAACGCTGCGCCCCGTGCTTTATATAAGGGCCAGAACATCCGGCGCGGACCTCTTTTTGCCCCAAAACCGCGCCATGCAACCGCCGGTTGACAAATTGCCGGGCCGCCGCTGCTTGTGTGCAACTGCAAAACATGCTATCCTTTGCCCAGAACAAACGTCCCGGCCCCGCGGCCCGGCGAAAACGAACGGAGGAATTACCATGATCCTTGCGGATAAGATCCTAACGCTGCGCAAGCAAAGCGGCTGGTCGCAGGAAGAGCTGGCCCGGCAGTTGGACGTTACCCGGCAGTCGGTGTCCAAATGGGAGGGCGCGCAGGCGGTGCCAGACCTGGAAAAGATCCTGCAGATGGCGCGGCTGTTCGGGGTGAGCACCGACTATCTGCTCAAAGACGAGTTGGAGCTGCCCGGCCCCATCGAGGAGGAAGAGCAGCCCGCCGGTGTGCGGCGGGTGAGCATGGAGCAGGCCAACGAGTTTCTGGCGGCCAAGGATCAAACAGCCCTGCCGGTGGCGGCGGGCGCCAGCCTGTGCATTCTGTCGCCTGTGTGCCTGCTGCTGTTGGGCGCTTTGGCCGAGACTGGCGCTCTGCCGGTAAGCGAAGCCGCAGCCGCTGGCATTGGACTGACCGTGCTGCTGGCGTTGGTGGCGGCTGCGGTGGCGCTGTTTATCAGCGCGGGGGCAAAGGTGCGCTCGTTTGAATACCTGGAAACCGACCCCATCGAGACCGAATACGGCGTGACCGGCATGGTGCGCCGCCGCCAGCAGCAGTTCCAACAGCACTACACCCGCGGCAACATGGCCGGCACCATGCTGTGCATCCTGTGCGCTGTGCCGATCTTTGCCGGGATGTGCCTGTCGGAGAAGGATTTATGGATGGTGGCCATGGTGTGCCTGACGCTGGCACTGGTGGCCGCGGGCGTGTTCTCGTTTATCATGGTGGGCATCCCGTGGGGCGCCATGCAGCAGCTGCTGCAGGAGGGCGATTATACCCGCAGCAAAAAAGCCGGCAGCCGCCGGCGCGCCGCCATCGCCACGGTATACTGGCTGCTGGCGGCGGCGCTGTACCTGGGGTGCAGCTTTGTCACCGAGGCGTGGAACCGTACCTGGATCCTCTGGCCGGTGGCGGGCGTGCTGTTTGCGGCCGTTATGGCCATTGCCGGCCTGCTGGAGCACCGGGAGGACTGATCCTTCGCCCCGAAAAACCGAATCATAAGGCCCCGCCGCGGCGCATGTGCCGCGGCGGGGCCTTATGCTGTTTGTGCGTTGTAAGCCAATGCCCGCGCGGCGCTACAAAATGTAGCCGCCGCTGCGCGCCCAGAACATCCAAAAGGTCATGGTCAGCGCGCTGAATACGGTGGTCACGGCACACACGCTGCCGGTCAGCGTGCCGTCATGGCCCATCTGCTTTGCCATGATGTAGGCCGAGGGCGTGGTGATGCTGCCCAGCATCGCGATCAGGGCGACCAGCTTCTGATCGGTAAAACCGAAGTACACCGCCAGCGGCAAAAATACGCCGGGCAGCACCATCAGCTTGATGAACGAAGCCGCTGCCGTGGGCGCCAGCTTTGCCAGCGCGTCCCGCCCGCGGAACCCCGCACCAATGGCCAGCAGCGCCAGCGGGCTGGTCAGGCTACCGATGCTGGCCATCGTTTTTTCTGCCATGGTGGGGATCGGCAGGCGCAGAAGGCTGGCGGCAAGGCCGGTAAGCACGCCCAGCAGGGTGGGGTTGGTCAAAATCTCGAGCAGGCTGCGGCCCAGTTTTTGGCGCAGCGGCTCGTCCGGTGCACCGGCGGGGCATTCCAAGACCAAAATCAGCACCGCGAAAATATTGTACAGCGGCACGCTGCCCAGGATCATCAGCCCGGCCATGCCGCTGGTGCCGTAAAGGTTCTGGATGAACGCAGTGCCCAGAATGGCCGCCGAGGAACGGTAGCACGCCTGCACAAACTCGCCCACCAGCGATTTGTCCCGCATCAAAAGCTTTGCCAGCGCCCAGACCACCACGATGCTGAGAACGGTGGCCCCGGCACAATAACCTACATACGCGCTGTCAAAATTGCCGCGGATATCGGTGCCGGCCATGTCGTTGAACAGCATCACCGGCAGCGTAATGTTGAACACGAATTTGTTGGCCACCGACACAAAGCCGTCGGTCAGAAAGCGGCGCTGGTACAGCACATACCCCAGCACCATGATGAAAAACAGCGGCATGGTGCTGTTCAGGCTGAAAATCAGGTTGTCTAGCATGAAAAACGTTCCTTTCCGGGCCGGTAAACCCAAAAACCGGCGCAGCAATGGGCGCCGCCCGCTGTGCGGTCGGGTCATATGCCGCCCCGCACCGGGGGCGGCGTTCCGTAAGGTAAAATGTGTCCCGCGCAAGGGGCGCCCCGCGCGGCCAAACGCCGGTGCCGCCGGCCGCGGCGTACACCGCCTGGGGCCGCAGCGCACCGGGGCGCCGCCCGCCGCTTACAGCTGGCCGAAGCGGGCCTGCTCGGCGGCCAGCTCCCGGCGCAGCGTATCACGGCGGCTATCCAACAACAGTTCCTTGCTCAGGGCAAATTACCGCTCGCAGCCGTTTTCAGTGATAAAGGCATGAGCCAGCGGGCGCAGTGTCAGCTCGGTGACGAACACCACCAGCTCCTGCCCGGCCGGGAACGCCTGGGTCATAAAGTCAAAGGCGGCCTCCAGCGCGGCCGAGGCGCGGGCATCGGCTTCGGCGCGGCGGCTGTTCAGCGCGTCAAAGCCAGGCCTGACCAGTGCAAACACGGCGGCGGGTTCGCCGCTGGCGCTGTCCAGCGTTGCGCCCCATTCCCGCAGCAGGGCCAGCGCCTGCCGCCGCGCGGCAAGCTGAGGCTTTTCCAAAAGGTTGGCGGCAAGGCTGCGCTCGGTTTCGGCGGCAAAGGCGTCGCACAGGGCGGCGTACTGCCCGCGCGGGGGTTCTGCGGCCGGCCCATCGGCCTGCGCGGTCAGCGCTTTTTTAAACTGCCGCAGCACGCCGTAGCACAGGTCGGTAACGGCCCCTGCTTCGCCCGCCGCGGCAAAGCGGGCGTCCAGCCCGGCCAGCAGCAGGCTCACCAGCGAAAGCCGCTCGTCAAAGGCGGCGTTCAAAAGCCGGGCATACACGGCGGGCTTTGCCTGCCCGGCCAGAATATCCTCCACGCCGTAGTCGTCCTGATAGCGGTGGTACAGCGCCAGATAGGCGGCAAAGTCCGCCGCAATCTCCCGGTGCTGCAAATACTGGGCAACCAGATCCTCGTCGGCGGTAAGGCCCAGCGCTTCGTAGGCCGTCAGCAGGTTGGACAGGTCCTCCCAGCCGCGGGCAGTGACGAACTGCGTGCCCTCCACGTCGGCGTTCACGCTGTAAAAGTGGGCGGGGTGCAGCTCCAGATAGCTCATCACCGCTGGGTGCAGCCGCCGGGCGCGGGCGTACACGTGCCACACGCCCAGCTCCGGGACGATGGCCCAGCGGCGCG
>CAMFSB010000159.1 GCA_945982465.1 uncultured Faecalibacterium sp.
TGACCTTTTCGTTCAGTTCGGCAATGCGCTGATCGTCGCGTTCCTCTTTGGTGATCTCGTTATTCAGATCCATGCGGGCCAGATTGAACTCGCCGATCATGTTCTGCAGTTCTTCGTCGGAATCGTTCATCCTGCGGGCCTGCTCCAGCGCCAGATAGCGCGGGTCGGTCTGCAAAGCGACAGCGGCACGTTTGAACAGTTCAATGCAATCCATACTTCAGTTCTCCTTGTAATTGAAAGAATTTATCCGATGATTTACCGGCTCAAATCGCCGTGGACATCTTTTTATTGCGGCTGCGGCTGGCCGCACACCTCGCCCAGCAGCACAGTGGCGCGCGCGCCGGTCAGCCGGACATGGGCATACGCGCCGATCAGCTCCGGCGCGCCGGCAAACTCCACCGTCAGGTTGTTATCCAGCCTGCCTGTCAGTGTGCCTTCCTCGCGGCCGTGGCCCTCTACCAGCACGCGGACGGTGCGCCCCACCTGGGCGGCGACCAGCTTCATGGCGATCGCGTCCTGTGTTTCCAGCAGGCGCCGCATGCGGTCGGTTTTTTCCGCCCGGGTCACTTCGTCCGGCAGCAGGGCGGCTTTGGTGCCCTCGCGCTTGGAATAAATAAAGGTAAACAGCTGCATATACCCCACCTGCTCGATCAGGCGCAGCGTGGCGGCAAAGTCCTCCTCTGTCTCGTTGGGGAAACCGACGATGATGTCGCTGGAAAAGGTCACGCCCGGAATGGTTTTACGGGCATATTCCACCAGCTCCAAATACTGGGCGGCCGTATAGTGCCGGTTCATCTGGGCAAGGATGCGGTCCGAACCGCTTTGCACCGGCAGGTGGATGTGCTTGCACAGCTTTGGCTGGGCCGCGATGGTGTCGATCAGCTTATGGCTGGCGTCCTTGGGGTGGCTGGTCATAAAGCGGATGTGATAATCGCCGGGCACAGTGCACAGCAGGCGGAGCAGGTCGGCAAAATCGATCTGCTCCTCCAGCCCCTTGCCGTAGCTGTTCACGTTCTGGCCCAGCAGGGTGATCTCCTTGTAGCCGGCCGCCACAAGCCCCCGGAACTCCGCCAGAATATCCGCGCTTTTGCGGCTTTTTTCCCGCCCGCGCACATAGGGCACGATGCAGTAGGTGCAGAAGTTGTCGCAGCCGTACATGATGGGCAGCCAGGCCCGGAACTCGCTTTCGCGCCGGATGGGGATGTTCTCCACGATCACCGGCCGCTGCGCCGGCTCCATCAGCACGCGCCTCCTGCGGCCGGCCAGCTTTTCGCACAGCAGCTGCGGCAGCGTGTCGATGCCGTCCACGCCGAACACCAGGTCCACATAAGGGTAGCTTTTCCGCAGCTTGTCCACAATATGCTTTTGGTTAGCCATGCAGCCGCACAGCCCGATGAGCAGCTGGGGCTTTTTTTCTTTCAGCGCTTTCAGCGCGCCCACATTGCCGAACACGCGCTGCTCAGCATGCTCGCGCACCGCGCAGGTGTTGAACAGGATCAGGTCGGCGTCATCAGGTTTATCGCACAGCCCATAGCCGATATCGGTCAAAACGCCCTTGATGCGCTCGCCGTCGTTTACATTCTGCTGGCAGCCATAGCTGTGCACATAGGCCAGAGGCGGCGTATCGTATACGCGCGCCACTAAGTCCGCCGCTGCCTGATCATGCTTGAATTCCAGAAATTCCAATTTGACCTTCCTTTACCGCTGCGGCCCGCCATCTTGTGGAGGCGGCACGCAGCCATAACGATACATGGTAGATTATACACGAATCCGCCGCCTGAAACAAGAGAAATCTTTGTGGTATGCGGCTGTCTGAGGTTTGCTTTGTGCGGCCGGCCCCGTATTTTGTGCGCCTGCCTTCCCCCAACTGCCCAAAAGAAAAGAGAGCGCAGGCAAACCGCACTCCCTTTATCCCGTTTTACCCCTGCCCGGCAGCATTTACGCCTGTTTTGCCCGGCAGGCCTCGCAGACGCCGAACAGCGTCAGCTCAAAGCTTTCCACCGTACCGATGCTGTCCCGCAGGGACTCCATCAGCGCAGTCTCGTCCACAGCCACATCACTTAAGCCGCCGCAGCACGTGCAGCACAGATGACCATGCCGGTGCAAGGCGTGGTCAAACCGGTCGGCCTGACCGGGCACCGGGACCCGCCGTATCAAACCGGCGGCCGCCAGGCTGTTCAGATTGCGGTATACCGTGCCCAGGCTCAGGTTGGGGCATTCTCTGCTCGCCTCACGATAAATCTCTTCCGCGGTGGGGTGATTATCCAGAACTGCGACCTTTTTCAGGATCAGTTCCCGCTGCCGGGAATAACGCATGGCAATGGCTCCTTTTTGAAGTCGATAATAATTCCTGTTAATTGTTTTTATGATACAAAAGAACGCACCTTTTGTCAAGGCGCAAGGCGCGGCCTCATTTGCCCTTGATCCGCTGCCAGTATGCCCGGGCCGCCTGCTCGTTTTTATTTTCGCCGGGCACATAATAGACCGTGCCTTTCAGCGCGTCCGGCAGGTACTGCTGTTCCACCCAATGATCGGGATAATCGTGGGGATAGCGGTAGTGCTGGCCTTTTACCGCGGCGTCCTCGCCGTCAAAATGCTTGTTTTGCAGCTGCCGTGGGATCGGCCCGCTTCTGCCCGCCTGCAGGTCGGCCATCGCCGCGTTGATCGCGCTTTCACCCGCGTTGGATTTGGGGCTGGTGGCCACCAGGATCACCGCGTCCGCCAGCGGGATGCGCGCTTCCGGCAATCCCAGCATGGTGGCGGCATCCACCGCCGCCTTGACAATGGGGATGATCTGCGGGTAAGCCAGCCCCACATCCTCGCAGGCGCACACCATCAGCCGGCGGCAGGCGGAGACCAGATCCCCCGCCTCCAGCAGCCGCGCCAGATAATGCAGTGCGGCGTCAGGGTCGGAGCCGCGCATGGATTTTTGATAGGCCGAAAGAATGTCGTAATGGTCATCGCCGCTGCGGTCGTACCGCATAGCCGTGCGTTTGGTGACCTGCTTCACCATGTCCAGCGTGATAAGACGTTCGCCGCCGGGGCCGGGCTCGGCGGCCGCCGCCACAAATTCCAGGCCGCCCAGCGCCTTGCGCATGTCGCCGCCCGCGCTTTCAGCCAAATATTCCGCGGCGCCCGGCTCAAACGCCAGGGCGGTATGCTCGCTTTCTGCCAGGCGCGCCGCCGCGTTTTGCAGCCCGGTGAGGATATCCCCTGCCGTCAGGCTTTTGAACTCGAACACCGTGCAGCGCGACAAAAGCGCATTATAGATATAGAAATAGGGATTTTCGGTAGTGGACGCGATCAGCGTGACGCTGCCATTTTCGATGCACTCCAAAAGGCTTTGCTGCTGCTTTTTGTTCAGGTACTGGATCTCGTCCAGATACAGCAGAATACCCCCTGCCGTGCCCAGCGTGCCGATCTCACCGAGCACAGCCTTGATGTCCGCCGTACCGCAGGAGGTGCCGTTGAGCTTGTGCAGGGTCATGCCGCTGTTTTCCGCAATAATGCGCGCCACCGTCGTTTTCCCCACGCCGGAGGGGCCGTAAAAGATCATATTGGGGATGCGGCCGCTTTCAATGGTTTTGCGAAAGACCCGGCCCGGCCCCAGCAGATGCTGCTGGCCGCAGACCTGATCCAGCCGGACAGGCCGCAGACGCTGTGCCAGTGGTTCGTTCATGGTGGTCTCCTCCCTCCCGGTTGCGCCGGCAGAGCGCTGCCTGTGCCGGCTTTCGGATATTATACCGCGCAAATGCCTGCTGTACAAGATTTTACAAAAACGCGCGTTTGTGTTATCATCGCAGAAAAAGCAGCCAAGATCTGCATAGTTTGAAAAACGGGAGGATCCCCATGCCGGAAGATCAAAAAAACAACGCCCAAAAACGCCGTGCCGCCCCCCAAAAGCGGCCGGAGGACCTGGAGAGCAAAAAGCAGCTTGCCCTGACTGTGATCGAGCGGCTAAAAGCCGAATACCCGGAGGCCGCCTGCACGCTGGACTACGACCATGCATGGCAGCTTTTGGTCAGCGTGCGGCTGGCCGCCCAGTGCACCGACGCCCGGGTCAATGTGGTAGTGGAGGAGCTGTTTGCCAAATATCCGGGCGTACAGGCGCTGGCAGACGCCGACCCGGCGGACATTGAGGCCATTGTCAAGCCGTGCGGGCTTGGCCACTCCAAGGCGCGGGATATTTCCGCCTGCATGCGGGTGCTGCGCGACCGGTACGGCTGCCAGGTACCCACCACCTTTGAAGAACTGCTGGCTTTGCCGGGCGTGGGCCGCAAAAGCGCCAACCTGATCATGGGCGATGTGTTCCAGAAGCCCGCCATCGTCACCGATACCCATTGCATCCGCCTGTGCAACAAGATCGGCCTGGTGGACGAACTGAAAGAGCCGCAGAAGGTGGAAATGGCGCTGTGGAAGATCATTCCGCCCGAGGAAGGCAGCGATCTGTGCCACCGGTTCGTGCTGCATGGCCGCGCGGTTTGCAACGCCCGCCACGCAGAATGCGAGCGCTGCTGCCTGAACGACGTGTGCCGCACCGCTCTGGCGCAGAACGGCTGACCAGGGATGCGGCCGGCGGCGGGTTTGCATTCTCTACCGCGGCGTGCTATACTGAGATCCTGACAAAAAAGCGCAAAAATGCTTTGCGCCGCAGGGAGTTCGTTTTGGTTTTTGTTGGATCATGAGGAAAGGAGCATTCTTATGCACTTTATTTTCAGCTTGCTCATCGGCGCTCTGTCCGGCTACATCGCGGGCAAGATCATGGGCAGCCGCACCTCTGTGCTGCGCAATATCATCCTGGGCCTGCTGGGCGGCGCCGTGGGCGGCGCGCTGTTCGGCCTTGTGGGGTTTGCTTCCACCAGCTGGATCGGTGATATCATCGTGGCTGTGGTGGGTGCGTGCATCTGCATCTGGGTCGGCCGCAAGATCT
>CAMFSB010000160.1 GCA_945982465.1 uncultured Faecalibacterium sp.
AGCTGCTGGAGCACGGCTTCTTCCTTTTCGCGCATGCGCACGGCGGCAAGGCCGCCCTGCTCATGGTCGTAGCCCAGCAGGTGCAGCATGGAATGTACGGTCAAAAAGGCCACTTCGCGCTGCAGCGGATGGCCGTACAACTCGGCCTGCTCCATGGCGCGCTCCATGCTGATGACGATATCCCCCAGCAGCACGCAGCCGTTGGCCTCGTCCACATCGTACTGGCCGTCCTGCCCCAGCGGGAAGCTGAGCACATCGGTGGGCATGGGTTTGTTGCGGTATTCGTTGTTCAGTTCGGCGATGCGGGCGTTATCCACAAAGGTAACGCTGATCTCGGCCGGACGGTCGAACTTTTCATATTCCAGCACCGCTGTGCAGGCGCGGCGGATCAGGATGCGCAGGCCGGAGGGCACCTTGACCGCCTTTTGGTCATTTGTGATCAAAACTTTATTCGACATCGTATATTACCTCGCTTCCGCACAATTTCGGCGTTTCAAATCTGTTTATAATGGCCGGCGGGCGCCGCCACTTTGCCCGACGCCGCCTGCTCGTAGGCCTTGACGATCTGCTGCACCAGGCGGTGGCGCACCACATCTTTTTCGGAAAAGCGCACCTGCGCAATGCCCTCGATGCCTTTCAGCACGCGCAGGGCATCCACCAGGCCGCTGCGGCTTTTATCCGGCAGGTCGATCTGGGTCACGTCGCCCGTTACCACGATGCGCGAGCCGTTGCCCATGCGGGTCAAAAACATTTTCATCTGCTCGGGGGTGGTGTTCTGCGCTTCGTCGAGGATGATAAAGGAATCGTCCAGCGTGCGCCCGCGCATATAGGCCAGCGGCGCCACCTCAATGACCTGCTTTTCCAGCAGGCGGGCAAAGGTCTCCTCGCCCAGCATATCGAACAGCCCGTCGTACAGCGGCCGCAGGTAGGGGTCGACCTTCTGCTGGAGATCGCCCGGCAGAAAGCCCAGCTTCTCCCCCGCTTCCACCGCCGGCCGGGTCAGGATGATGCGCGACACATCCTTGGCCTTGAATGCCTTGACCGCCATGGCCACCGCCAGGTAGGTCTTGCCCGTGCCGGCCGGGCCGACGCCGAAGGTGATGGCGTGGGTGCGGATGGCCTGCAGATATTCTTTCTGGCCCAGCGTTTTGGGGCGGATGGGCCGGCCCTTGGCCGTGACCGCCACAAAGTCCTCGGTCAGCTCGCGGATGCGCTGCTCCTCGCCGTCGCGCGCAAGGCTGATACAGTAATTCACCGTCTGCGTTTCCAGCGGGGTATGGCTTTCCATCAGCAGCAGCATGCCCTCCACAGCGCGGGCGGCGGCGTTTACTCCGGCCGGCTCCCCGCACAGCTTGAGCATGGTGCCGCGGCTTACCGCGGTGATGCCAAATTCACTTTCCAGCCGGCGGATGTTGTGGTCGCCGTTGCCGAACACTGCGGCCGCAATCTCCACACTGTTCAGTTCGATCTGTTTTTCAGCCATTTTCTGCCTCCATCCGAACCGCGCCCCGCCTGATTTGGGGCGGGCCGCAGGCCTGTTTTTTCGGATCCGGCTTTATTATATCACCAAAGATACACAAAAGAAACTGTTATGTTTGCACAAAATCTTTTTTTGTTTCGCACATTCTCGTTTACTCCGCACGCTGGCAGATATCCGCCGCGATGGTGGCGCCGGCCTGATAGAACAGCACGCCTGCTTCCAGGGTGCTGCTCTCCTGCCAGGTCAGGATCTGCGCGCCGGGGAAATCCGCCGCAAGCTGTTTTTCGCACTGCAGGCGCGCCAGTGCCCGGGCCAGCTCCTCCGACCGTTCAAAGGGCAGCGGTTCCCGTTCAAAGGCGGTCGTTTCGGTCACCGCCACCGGAAGCGGCAGCCCCAGCACCGAAAGCTGGGTATGGCGCTGGCGCACCAGCGCATCCGTGGAAAGCGTTTCCGGCCGGCCGACGGCCAGGCTGTATCCTGCGGCGGACAGCTCATACCAGCTTGTATGCCTGCCCGTCAGTGCCAGCGCCTCAAATACCAGCGGGATCTCCGCCCGTCCCTGCCAGCTCACCTGCGCCAAAACCACGGCTGACGCGCGGCGGTAGCTCAGCGTGCCGTCCCGGGCGGCGCGGGAGGTATCGATCAGGATCTGCCCTTTTGTGACCTGCTGCCCCGCCGTGATCAGCGGCGTGCCGTCCTCCAGCTGCACCGAGAGCGCCAGTCCGTCCGCTTTTGCGGCCAGCGGATAGATCTCGCTGCTGTCAATGTCCGGCACTGCTTTTGCCGGCGCGGCTTCCACCGTCAGGCGGCCGCGCTCAAAGTTCACGCTGGCCCAGGAAAATTCGCCCCCGGCGTCCAGCAGGGCGTATTCGGCGTCGGTCAGCAACTGCTGGGTCACGCGCGTGCCGGGCTGGATGCCCGCCGCGCGCAGCGCCCGGGCCGCCCGCGCAGCCTGGCCGACGCTCAGGCCGGAAAGATCCATTGACCACACCAGCCCCTGCAGCAGCCAGATCACAAGCCCAAAGGCCAGCGCCCCGGCAAGCAGGCCGGTACGGCGCAGCGTGGCCCGCAAGCCGAAATACAGCCCATGCCGCCGCTGCACTTGCAGCCGCACCCGATAATGCCGGGCCAGCGGCGCGAGCCGCAGATAATGGCGCGCCGGGCATTCCGCCGAAAAGCCGCCCGCTTTGGGGCGTATGGCGCGGATGCGCAGCCCCTGCTCCGCCGCACGCTGCAGCATGGCTTCGCAGCGGCCGCCCACTGCCGTAAACCGCACGCCCGCCCATATCCGATCGCTGTTCAAGCCGCCGCGCCCCCTGTTTCAATCGTAGGAAAATTCGGTTTTGATAAAAATGCCGCGCAGCCGCAGCCGCCCCTTTTCCAGCGCCGCGATCTCCAGCCGGGCGCCCGTTACTGTCAATGTGCCGTGCCCCAGGTCCACGCGGATCAGGCCGTCCTCGTAGTCCAGCAGCGTTTTGAAATTTTCGATCTCCATTTCGTTGCCGCATTGATAAATGGTGGTCCGGGAATACAACTGCGCCGGCGGCTGCGCAAACAGCTCTTTGATGCTTCGGCGTGGCGTGGACCTTGGCCGTTTGCTGCGTTTAGGCAAAACGTTGTCCCTCCCCGCTTTGGCGAAACTATCGGTCTATCCCCACATATATATTAAAACGGGGGGCTTGCTTATGAATTACCGCCAACACGCCAAAGGGGCGGCGCTGTGCTTTGCGGCCGCAGTTACGGTGTTTTTGCTGTTTGCGCAGCCGGGCGCCTGCCGCACGGCCGCTGCCGAGGCGCTGGCGCTGTGCGGCGCGCCGCTGCTGGTTGGGGTGTATCCGTTTTTGATCGTTTCAAACCTGATCGCCGGCAGCGGGGCCGCGCCGGTGCTGGCCGTACCGCTGCGCCCGGCCGCCCGCGTGCTGGGCTGCCGCAGCCAGAGCGCCGCCGCCGTGCTGCTGGTGGGGGCGCTGGGCGGCTTTGCCCCTGCCGGGGCAGCTGCGGCAGGCCTGTACCGCCGCGGCGAGGTGACCGCCCGCGAAGCCGCCCTGCTGCTGGCGGCCGCGGCGGGCAGCAGCCCCTCGTTTGTCATGCTGTCGGTCGGGCAAGGGATGCTGGGCAGCCTGGCCGTAGGCATGCGGCTGTATTTCTGCCAGCTGGCCGCGGCCTGGCTGAGCACGGGGCTGATCGCGCGGCTCATGCGGCAGGGGCCTGCCAGGGCAGGCATCTGTACCGCAGATGAAACGCCGCAGCCTGCTTTGCCCCCCGTAACGCTTTCGTCCGCCATCGGCGATGCGTCGCTCACCTATATAAAGCTCTGCGGCTTTGTGGTGTACTTCCGCATTATGGCCGGCGCGCTGGCCGCCTACCTGCCGGCGCAGTTTTCCGCACTGCCGGCGATCCTGCTGGAAGTCAGCTCGGGCTGCCAGGCGGCCGCGGCTTTGCCGCAGCACGCCGCCTACGCCTGCTGCGCAGCGCTGAGCGTGCAGGGGCTTTCGGTGCTGGCGCAGCTGCGCACGCTGTGCCCGGCTGCGGTCTCCCTGCGGCCGCTGCTGGCCATCCGGCCGCTGCATCTGGCACTTTCGCTGGGGCTGTTCCGCCTCAGCCTGTGCGGCGGCCGGACCGCGGACGTTTACAGCAGCCTGGAAAGCCGGGTCATTGCGCTGCCGCGCCTGCCGCTGCCCTGCACTGTGCTGCTGTTTATCCTGTGCCTGCTGCTGTGCGGCCGGCTGTGCCGCGCTTTACAGCAGGCCGAAAAATGAATATAATGAAACCAGCGGCCCGCTTTGCCGGCTGCCGAATCCACACGCAAAGGACGTTTTGCCATGTTCAAAAAACCGATCTGCGGGGCCACCATTGCCCCCGCCTGCGAATACTGCGCCCACGGCCGTAAGGCTTCGGACCCCCGCATGATCCTGTGTGAAAAAAAAGGCGTGGTCGCGCCGGAGTATCACTGCCGCCGGTACGAGTACGACCCGCTGCTGCGCGTTCCCAAACGCCAGCCCAAGCTGCCCAGCTTTTCGGCGGAGGATTTTTCGCTGGACTGACCGGCGCCTGCCCGGCCTGCATTTTCGCCCGCCGGGGCGGCTTTTGCCGCAAAAGTTCAAAAACGGCATTGACATTTCCGCGCCTTGCCTGTATAATAATTTTTGCTGTTTGACATGCGCTGCATGTGCTACTGTGGCTCAGCCGGTAGAGCAGCTCACTCGTAATGAGCAGGTCGTCCGTTCGAATCGGATCAGTAGCTCCAGGCAATAACCCCCGAAAATTGGCTTTATCCGCCGGTTTTCGGGGGTTTTTCTTTTGCGGGGCGCTTGCCGCCCGGGCGGGAAAATCCATAAAAATCCGGAATTTGCGCAAATGTGCAAGTCAAATCGTGTCGGCTGCTGTATAATAAACGCAGGGGCCGGCGGTGCCTGCCGGAGCGCGTGGTTCGGTCATTTGT
>CAMFSB010000161.1 GCA_945982465.1 uncultured Faecalibacterium sp.
CGAGGAGGAAAAGCTGGCCAGTGTCAGGGCTTCCACGCAGGTGCCGGTGTTCTTCAGCGCCAATATGTCGCTGGGCGTGGCGCTTTTGTGCGAGCTGGCCAAGCAGACGGCCCGGCTGTTCCCCGATGCTGACATCGAGATCGTGGAGACCCACCACAACCGCAAGGCGGACGCCCCCAGCGGCACGGCCCTGATGCTGGCCGACGCCATCCGCACGGTGCGCCCCGACGCGGTGGACCACTGCGGCCGCAGTGGCTACGGCAAGCGGGAGAAAAACGAGATTGGCATTTCGGCCATCCGGCGCGGCAACATCCCGGGCATCCACGAGGTGATCGTCAGCACCAACACGCAGGCTATCACGCTCAAGCATGAAGTCTACGACCGGGCGCTGTTCGCCGAGGGCGCGCTGACCGCCGCTGCCTGGTTAATCGGGCAGCCCGCCGGCCTATACGATATGTATACAATGCTCGGAAAATAACAAACCGTGGGGTTTTTGCACGCATTCCCGCCGCCGCGGGCGCTTTTGGGGTCAAGCCAGAACGCCCGCGGCGGCGCCCTGTGCCGGAGCCAGGCGGCTTAGGCCTGGGCGCCCGCGCGGTTTTTTTGCACAAAATGCAAAAAAGGGGCTTGCTTTTTTGGCAAAGGGGTGCTATAATGATCCCGTTCCCTTTGGAGGATTAGCTCAGCTGGTTAGAGCACCTGCATCACACGCAGGGGGTCTGGGGTTCGAGTCCCTAATTCTCCACCACACCGCTTACGCTTTGGCGTAAGCGGTTTTTGTTTTGCCATACCACCCTGTCCACGCAAAAACGCGCCGGCACACCCTGCGGGGTGCACCGGCGCGTTTTTGTTTTTACTGCGGCGAGGATTCAGCGGATTTCCACATGCAGCTGGTAGTTCAGGTTGCCCAGAATCTTTTTGACAAAGCGGTTGACCTCCTCGGGGGTGAGGGGCTTATCTGCCGGGGCAAAGTGCACCTTGAACGCCATGCTCTTTTTGCCTGCGCCCACCTGCTCGCCGCGGTACACGTCGAACAGCTCGATGTCCGAAACATTTTTGCAGGCCTTGCGAATGGCGGCGGTGATCGCGCCGCAGGTGACCGGTTCGTCGGCGATCAGGGCCAGATCGCGGACCACCTCGGGGAACTCGGGGAGAGGCCGGTAGCGCATGGCCGGCTGCACCTGGGCCATCAGGGCGGCGTAGTCGATCTCGCCCAGGAAGATCTTGTGGCTGGTTTTGCTGTCCTTGGGCAGGGGCAGCTCGGCCAGCACGTCGTTGGCCAGCTTGCCGAACACACCCACGCGCTGGCCGTTGCACAGCAGCCAGGCCGCGATGCCCGGGTGCAGGTACGGCACATCGGCGGCGCGCTCGTATTCAAAGGTCAGGCCGAACGCCTCGCCCAGGCCCTCCACCGCGCCCTTGACGCAGAAGAAATCCTCGCCCTCGCCAAAGGCGGCAAAGCCCAGATGCAGCTTTTCTTCCGGCAGCTCGGTCACAGGGATCTGCCGCGGCACATAAATGTTGGCCAGTTCAAAGATGCGGCCCTCGGCGTTGCCGCGCTTGAGGTTTTCCACCACTGTGTTCAGCAGGGAGGGTGCCAGCAGGGGGCGCATGATGGTCAGGTTGGAGGAGATGGGGTTCAAAAGGCGAATGACCGTGCGCTCGGGCGCGTCGGCCGCAAGGTGCAGAGCGTCCAGATCGGCATCGGAATAGAACGCCAGCGTGGACACCTCGTAAAAGCCCTGGCCGCACATAGTGCGCTTGACCTTGGCGGCCGCCTGCTGCCCGGCGTTCAGCCCGCCGCTGGTGACGGTGGCCGAGGGCAGGAAGGTGGGCACGATGTGGTCGTAGCCGTATTCCCGGATGACCTCTTCGGCCAGGTCCGGCTCGCCGATCTCGATATCCTCGCGGTAGCGCGGGGCCACCACCTCCAGCGTGTCGCCGTCGCGCCGGATCTGGAAGTCCAGCCGGGTCAGGATATCCACGATGGTGTCGGCCGGCACCTCAATGCCCAGAATGGCGTTGATGCCGCTGACCGTGGCCGTGAACTGCTTGCCGGTGCGGGGCGCGCCGGCACTCACGTCGAACTTGCTGGCCGTGATCTCGCCGCAGCCCAGCTGCTGAATCAGGTGCAGCGCGCGGGCCATGCCCAGCTCGGTGGTATACTCCGAAATGCCTTTTTCGTAATGGCTGGACGCATCGGTGCTCTGGCCCAGGCTGCGGGAGGTCTTGCGGATGTTGTCGCGGGCGAACTTGGCCGATTCAAACAGCAGCTGGGTGGTGTGCTCGGTGATCTCGCTGTTCAAACCGCCCATCACGCCGGCCAGCGCCACCGGCTTGTTGCCGTCGCAGATGACCAGGTTGGCAGGGGTGAGAGAAAACTCCTTGCCGTCCAGCGTGACGATGGTCTCGCCCTCGGCGGCGCGGCGCACCACGATCCTGCAGCTTTCCAGCGTGTCCATGTCGAATGCGTGCATGGGCTGGCCGATCTCCAGCATCACATAGTTGGTGATATCCACCACGTTGGAGATGCTGCGCAGGCCTCACAGGTCCAGATAGCGCCGCATCCACCGGGGCGAGGGGCCAAAGGTGATGTTGCGCACATAGTGGCCCAGGTACCGCGGGCACAGGTCGGGCGCCTGTACCGTGATGTCCAGCCGTTCGTCCACTGTGTCGCTTTCGGTGTAATCGGTGGCCGGCATTTTCAGGGGCTTGCCCAGGGCGGCCGCCACCTCGCGGGCCATGCCCAGCACGCTTTGGCAGTCGGGGCGGTTGGCCGTGATGGAAATATCGAACAGGTAGTCGTTCAGGCCCACCACCTCGCAGATATCCGTGCCGGGCACGGTATCCTTGGGCAGGTCCAGCAGGCCGTACACCTCGGCGCCGGGGTACAGATCGTCGTTCAGGCCCAGTTCCTCGCCCGAGCATAGCATGCCGTTGGACTCCACGCCCTGCAGGCTGCGCTTTTTGATCTTGATGCCGCCGGGCAGCGTGGAGCCATCCAGCGCGGCGGGGGTGTGCATGCCCACATACACGTTGGGCGCGCCGGTGGAGATCTGGATATCGCGGCCGTATGCGCCGCAGTCCACTTTGCAGATGTGCAGGTGCGTGCCCTCCTGGGGCACCGCCTCGGTGACCACGCCCACCACCACACGGTCGATGCCCGCGCGCAGGTCGATCAGCTCTTCCACCTCAAAGCCGCAGTCAAACAGCTTTTTTTCCAGCTCCTGGGCCGATACGTCAATATCCACATATTCTTTCAGCCAACTGAAAGGTACTTTCATGGTTTGGTCCCTCCCTTAATCCTTGAACTGCTTGAGGAAGCGCAGGTCGTTTTCAAACATCAGGCCGATGTTGTTGATGCCGTACTTGAGCATGGCGATGCGCTCGATGCCGATGCCGAAGGCAAAGCCCGAGTATTCCTTGGGGTCGATGCCGCAGTTTTCCAGCACCTTGTGGTGCACCATACCGCTGCCCAGGATCTCGATCCAGCCGGTGCCCTTGCACAGCGGGCAGCCCTTGCCGCCGCATTCAAAGCAGCTCACGTCCACCTCCACACTGGGCTCGGTGAACGGGAAGTAGGACGGGCGCAGGCGGGTGCGCACCTCCGCGCCGAACAGCGCCTGCACAAACTTATCCAGCATGCCCTGCAAGTCGCACAGGGTAATCCCCTTATCCACCACCAGGCCCTCCATCTGATGGAACATGGGCGAGTGGGTGGCGTCGGAGTCCGACCGGAACACGCGGCCGGGCACCAGCACCTTGATGGGCGGCTTCTGGCGGTCCATCACGCGGATCTGGCCGCCGCTGGTCTGGGTGCGCAGCACGATGTTCTCGGCCACATAAAAGGTGTCCTGCATATCGCGGGCCGGGTGGTTTTTGGGCACGTTCAGCCGGGTGAAGTTGTGGTCGTCGTCCTCGATCTCGGGGCCTTCGTAGATCTCAAAGCCCATGCCCGCAAACACATCAATAATCTGGTTTTTCACCAGCGTGATGGGGTGCAGCGCGCCCATGGGGCGGCGCACGGCGGGCATGGTGATGTCCACCTCTTCGCTTTTATTGCTCTTTTCCAGCTCGATGCGGGCGATCTCGGCCTCCAGCGCCTGATAGCGCTGCTCGGCCTGCACCTTGAACTGGTTGATGGTTTTGCCCATGATCGGGCGCTGCTCCTTGGGCACGTCGCGCAGACCCTTCATCAGTTCGGCCACACAGCCGGCCTTGCCCAGATACTTCTGCCAGAACTCCGACAGCTCTGCCTTGGAATTGACTGCGCCGGCGTCGCTTTCCAACTGCGCGGCCAGCGCCTTGATGCGTTCTTCCATAGTACACCTCGTTTTTCCTGTTTGGATATGGCAACCGGTCCTGCGGCGGGGCAATAAAAAAAGCCCCGCCCCCAAAGGGACGAAGCCGATCATTCTCCGTGGTACCACCCAGTTTCCGCCCGCGCTGAGCGCAGGCGGCGCTTTTTATGCCGGTAACGGTGCATGGCCGTCCCGCACTACTGGGCAAAGCTGCCGTTGGCACGGGCCGCTCAAGAGCGAACTTCCGCAAGGGTCCATCGGAAAGCCTTTCAGCCGGTGAGCTTTCTCTCTGCTGCGCGGGGCGCGCGTTGCCCGGGGGTGCCTTGCGTACTTTCTCTGTCACTGCGTTTTGCATTTTCTTTGACCCCTATAGTATAGCGTAAAGCGGCGATTTGTCAAGCAAAAAGGCGGCTCGCGGCCGGCTTTGGCGGCAGGCCGCCTTACCGGGCGGCAGGCGCGGCAGCGGCACACGCCGCTGCAAAGAAATCCTCTGCCGCAAACATGCACGCCGCCCTTTGGCCCCGCAGCGCAGGCAAGCCGGAGCCCACCGGCGCGCAAACCGCCCGCGGGGGCGGCGGCCCCCCCGGG